>JAYFRU010000064.1:0-11097 GCA_040946965.1 Burkholderia sp.
CGAGCGCCGGCGGCGCGGGGCGGGGGGCGGGGGGGGTGTGGGGGGGTGGGGGGGGTGTGGGGGGGGGGGGGGGGGGGGGGTGGGGGGGGCCCCCCCCCCCCCCCACCAGGGCGGCGCGCTTGACGCGTTCGCGCACCACGCCGGGCGACATGCGGTTGCCGCGCACCGAGAGGAACAGCGGGTGCGGATCGCCGCGCACCCAGCCGGCGCGCACCGCGAGCCAGGCATCGAGCGCCTCGAGCGCCTTGCGCCCGACCGGCACCTTGCGTTCCTTGCCGCCCTTGCCGAGCACGCTGACCTCGGCCTGCTCGCGATCCAGCCAGCTCGCCGAGCGGTAGCCGTCGGCCTGCGTGTAGTGCACGTCGAGGCTCACCAGCTCGGCCAGGCGCAGGCCCGAGGAATAGAACAGCTCGAGGATCGCGCGGTCGCGCAGGCCCTCGGGTGTGTCCGGGAACGGCGACTCCATCAGCGTGTTGGCGTCGTCCACCGACAGCGCCTTGGGCAGCGTCCTGGCCCGCTTGGGGGCGCGCACCGTGGCCACCGGGTTGGCCGGCATCTCCACGCGCAGCGCGTACCAGCGGTAGAAGGCGCGCCAGGCCGACAGCCGGTGCGCGATCGAGCGCGCCGACAGGCCGCCCGCATGCGCCCGTGCCACCGCGCCGCGCATGTCGGCCGCGCTCAGGCTCGCCAGCGGGCGGCCGGCGGCGAACGCGAGCAGCGCGTCGAGTTCGTGCGCGTAGCCGCGCAGCGTGTGCTCCGACAGCTGCCTGACGTGCTGCAGGTACGACAGATAGGCGGCGATCGGATCGTCGGTCATGGAGCGGGCGTTCAGTGCGGCAGCAGGCGCGTGAGCGCGGCGCTGGCCAGCGCGCCGATGCGCGTCAGGAAATCGGTGCCCATGCCGTCGTGGAAGCGGCGTGCATCAGGCGAGCCGAGCACCAGCAGGCCGAAGGCGCCGGCGCCTTTCCCGGCTTCCGGCGCGCGCAGCGCGATCAGCGCGATCGATTCGGCCGCGCCCGAGGGCGGTGCCGGCGTATCGGCGCCGTCGGCCAGGGCCGAGGCCGGCTGCGCCTCGACCGGTGCCAGCCATTGCGCGGCCTCGAAGCCGGAGTTCGCGCCGCAGTAGGGCGTGGCCAGGCTGTTGGCGAACAGCCGCACTTCCTCGCCGACGTTGCGTGCGAATTCTGCCTGCGCATAGGCGTCGGCGACATCCCAGATTCGCAGCGCCGTCTGCGGCACGTCGAATACCTCGGCCAGGCCGCCCGCGATCGCGCGCGGCAGCGCATGTGCGTCGCGTTCGGCGATCACGCGCGAGATCCAGTGGTTGAACTTGGTGGACAGGCCGTCGTTCTCGTGGCCGTAGCGCAGCAGCTCGGCGAGCCGCCGCTCGATCAGCTTGTTCTTGTCGCGCAGCATCTCCATCTGCCGTTCCTGCAGGGAGATCGCGGCCTTGCCATGCGGGTTCGCGAGCTTGACCGTGGCCAGCAGTTCCGCGCGGCGGGCGAAGAATTCGGGGTTGGCCAGCAGGTAGTCGGCGACGTCGCGTTCGTTCATAAGGCGTCAGGGTTCCGGTGCGCTTGGGGTTCGGGGGCGGTGTCGGTCAGTCGGCCAGCTCGATGGCGCCGTCGAACACGGTGACGGCGGGGCCTGCCATGTAGAGCGGCGCGGCCTCGTCGCGCGCGCCCTCCCAGTGGATCGTCAGGGTGCCGCCGTGGGTCGCGACGGCCACCGGCGAATCGAGCAGGCCGCGCCGGATCCCGGCGGCGACTGCGGCGCAGGTGCCGGTGCCGCAGGCGAGCGTCTCGCCGGCGCCGCGCTCGTAGACGCGAAGCTTCACTGCCTGGCGCGAGACGATCTGCAGGAAGCCGGCGTTGACGCGCTGCGGGAAGCGCGCGTGGCGCTCGATCACGGGGCCGTCGTCCAGCACCGCGAAGGCCTCGGCGTCGTCGACCAGCTGCACCGCGTGCGGATTGCCCATCGACACCACCGAGATCCAGTGCGTCGCGCCGTTGACCTCGAGCGGATAGACGGTGTCGGCGCCGTCGCGGCGGCCCTCGAGCCCGGCCGCGTCGAACGGCACGCGGGCCGGCTCGAACACGGGCGAGCCCATGTCGACCACCACCTCGCCGTTGTCCTGCATGGTCAGCGTGATCACGCCGTGCCTGACCTGTACGCGCACCGTGCTCTTGTCCGTCAAGCCCTTGTCGCGCACGAACTTCACGAAGCAGCGCGCGCCGTTGCCGCAATGCTCGACCTCGCCGCCGTCGCAATTGAAGATCCGGTACTTGAAATCGACGCCGTCGAGGCTCGAGAGCTCGACCAGCAGAAGTTGGTCGGCGCCGATGCCGAAATGGCGGTCGGCGAGCGCGCGCACGCGCTCGGGCGTGAGGCTGAGGTCGCCGGCGGTGCCGTCGAGCACGACGAAGTCGTTGCCAGCGCCTTGCATCTTGGTGAACGGAAGTTTCACGGTGTTCCAGGTTTGCCTGTCGAAACGGGGCTGGGTGGGCCTTGGCGGCTTTGCCGCGCGGTTCGCGAACGCGCGCGCCAGCCTGAGCGTGAATGATACATGGAGTGTTGGCCGGCAATGGGGGCGGGGTGGGGGGCGCGGGCACGCCGCGACATGCCGGATGGGGCGCGAGGAAGACCGGCTTGCGCGAGAACAAGGCTCTGCCAGGGCCATCGATCGACATCCTGGTTCGTCTGTATCGTGGGGCGGTTCGACGTACTGGAAGTTTTCCAGGGCGGGAAGACTATCACTGACCGACAGGGTTCGCGACATGACGCGCATTTCCAATCCGCCGCATCCCAGCGAAACGCTCCGCGAGGACGTGCTGCCCGCGCTCGGCTTGACTGTCACCGAGGCTGCGGCCCAGTTGGGCGTGACGCGGGCCGCGCTGTCGCGCGTGCTCGACGCCCGGGCCGCCATCTCGCCGGAGATGGCCTTGCGCATCGAGGGCTGGCTCGGCATCGAGAATGGTGGCCGAGCGGATCTCTGGCTCGCCGAGCAACTCGCCCGCGATCTGGCACGGGATCGCGTCTGAGCGCTGCCGCGCCCCAAACGACGAAGGCCGGGATTGCGCATCCCGGCCTTCGTGCCTTGCCAGACCGATTCGTCTGACCAGCGCGGGGTCATGCCCCGTGCGCGGCGCTCAATAGAACCCCGGCTCGCCCGGCGGCCGTGTCTTGAAGCGCTTGTGCACCCAGTAATACTGCTCCGGCAGCAGCGGGATCTGCTCCTCCAGGAAGGCGTTCATGCGGCGCGCGTCGAGATCGTCGTCGCCGGTCGGGTAGTGGTCCCAGGGCTTGAACACGCGCAGGCGATACCCCTTGTAGTTCGGCAGCACCTCGCCGATGAACGGCACCATCTGCGCGCGCCCGGTCTTGGCCAGCCGGCCCACGGCCGTCAGCGTGCAGGTAGGAATCCCGAAGAACGGCACGAAGGTCGAGTTGCGCACGCCGTAGTCCATGTCGGCGCCGAGCATCACCGGCTTGCGGTCGCGCAGCCAGCGCAGCACGATGCGCGCGCTGTCGGCGCGGCTCGCCATCTCGGCGTCGAAGCGGCCGCGCGCGCGCTTGGCTTCGGCCTCCAGCAGCGGGTTCGAGAATGGTTGGTACAACGAACCGCAGGTACGCTGCAGCGAGCGGTTCAGCCAGATCGAGCCTGCCTCGATGCCGACGAAATGCAGGCCCAGGAACAGCGTGGGCGGCAGGTCCGGATCGGTGAGGTCGATCGCGCTGTCTACCTCGATCAGCCTGGCGAGCTTCTTCTCCGAGCCGAACCATTGCACGCTGCGCTCGACGTAGCTGCGAATCGCATGACGAAAGTGCCGGCCGGCGATTTCCTCGCGCCGCGCCTCGCTCCACTCGGGAAAGCAGAGTTTCAGATTCGTATGTACGATGCGTTTTCTTTGGCTCGGGATGCGATAGAGCAGCCAGCCGAGACCATCGCCGAAGCGGGCCGTCACGCCATAGGGAAGCAGCGCGAACAGCTTGAGCAGCAGCAACGCGAATTGCGTACCCAGGCGCGCTAGCATGCGCGGCCCCGCGCTGCTGCGGCGGCGCGAAAGGCCGGCGAATAAAGAAATGAACTCAGAATGAGGATCGGCGAAAACACCACGGCGCTCTTGTGTGACAAAGGGAGAAAGCCGATATAATAAGGGCTTCGCCGAGTTAACTGACAACTTGCGGGGCGAAGCCGGTCGGGCCTATCAGGCTCATCCGGACCAAGGAATCCGCTAAAGCGTCGCCACTTCAACAAGCAACCGAAGCTGGCTACGTGAATGCAACCGTAACCACCAAGGAGCTTGAACAAAGTGGCAAACGACTTCTTCTTCACGTCCGAATCCGTTTCCGAAGGCCACCCGGACAAGGTCGCCGACCAAATCTCGGACGCGATCCTCGACGCCATCCTCGCGCAAGACAAATACTCCCGCGTTGCCGCCGAAACGCTGTGCAACACGGGTCTGGTCGTGCTCGCGGGCGAAATCACCACCACCGCGAACATCGACTACATCCAGATCGCGCGCGACACGATCCGTCGCATTGGTTACGACAACACCGACTACGGCATCGACTACAAGGGCTGCGCGGTGCTGGTCGCCTACGACAAGCAATCGCCGGACATCGCGCAGGGTGTGGACCGCGCGCACGACAATAACCTCGACCAGGGCGCGGGCGACCAGGGCCTGATGTTCGGTTACGCGTGCGATGAAACGCCGGAACTGATGCCGCTGCCGATCTACCTGTCGCACCGTCTGGTCGAGCGCCAGGCCAACCTGCGCCGCGACGGCCGCCTGCCCTGGCTGCGTCCGGATGCGAAGTCGCAGGTCACGGTCCGCTACGTCGATGGCAAGCCGCATGCGATCGACACCGTGGTGCTGTCGACGCAGCACGCGCCGGACATCGACCTGCCGCAACTGCGCGAAGCCGTGATCGAGGAGATCATCAAGCCGACGCTGCCGGCCGAACTGATCAAGGGCGACATCAAGTTTCTGGTCAACCCGACCGGCCGTTTCGTGATCGGTGGCCCGCAAGGCGATTGCGGCCTGACCGGCCGCAAGATCATCGTCGACACCTACGGCGGTGCCGCACCGCACGGCGGCGGCGCGTTCTCGGGCAAGGATCCGTCCAAGGTCGACCGTTCGGCCGCCTACGCGGGCCGTTACGTCGCCAAGAACATCGTCGCTGGGGGCCTGGCCTCGCGCGCGCTGATCCAGGTTTCCTACGCGATCGGCGTGGCCCAGCCGACCTCGGTGATGGTCAACACCTTCGGTACCGGCAAGGTGTCGGACGACACGATCACCAAGCTGGTCCGCGAACACTTCGACCTGCGTCCGAAGGGCATCGTGCAGATGCTCGACCTGCTGCGCCCGATCTACGAGAAGACCGCCGCCTACGGCCACTTCGGCCGTGCGGAACCGGAATTCACTTGGGAAGCGACCGACAAGGCGCTTGCGCTGGCCGAAGCGGCCGGCGTCGAACCGGCTGTCGCGGTCTGAGCGTTGCGCCCGGCCGTCACTGACGGCACATGAAAAACCCCCGGCCTGGCCGGGGTTTTTTATTGCGCGTCGCGGGCGCGGACAACGGGGCGGGAACACACGCGCCGTGAGGGCGGCGATCGGTATGAGCAATGCCGTGCAGGCGGCGTGCCCGGCCGCTACCCGGGCCGGCAGCCCGGCGCCGCGCTTTCAGCGTGCGCCGAACGCGAACCAGCCGGCGCTGGCCGACAGGCGGCGCGGGCGGTTCACGCGCCGGCGCGGGCCGTTGGCGCGACGCAGCGCGAGCAGGCGCAGCGACGAGGGCTTGCGCAGCAGCGCGGGCAGGCCCAGGCGGCGCGCATGGTGGGCCAGGAACGCGTGCAGCCAGCTGCGCAGGCCGCCCAGACGGGGCGCGGCCGGCGTGATCGCGCGGTTCGCCAGCGCGCGCGGGCGGGCGTGGTGGTGGCGCAGCGCGCGGATGATCCGGCGAGGTTCGAGCGGGGCGAAGCGCTTGGCGGCGCGGTTCAGGCGGGAGGTGAGGCTGAAGGACATGACGGTGTGACTTGGCTCGTAAAAGTGCTGGATCGGCTGCGCGCATTCGTGCGACCGGCGTCCGACACCTGAGTGAATGGGCCCCAGGCAAGGTGCCGCTGCATGGTAGCGGATGCCAAAATAGGCCGCGCCGGTCGAAATTACAGGTGCCGCCAGCGTACCGGCGATCCGTGACGCGCAGAAGTCGAGACAACCCTGATCCCGGCCTGCGGGCGGCGCGGTACGCGCAACGCCGGGTTAGTTGCGCGACCGGCGCGACAGTTCCTCGCCCGGCGCGGCGCCGTGCTCCCGCGCAAGCCGGTCCGACATATTCCTGTCGCCGACAATGCCGGGTTCCGGATCAATCCCCGCCGTCTTACAATCATCGATTCATAAAAACGATATCGAGCCTCCCATGTCCGCACCGCAGTCCGAGATGATTCGCGCGCAAATCGCCGACTTGCGCGAGCACGGTTACGTGATCGCCCGGGGGCTGGTCGTCCCCGAGACCTGCGCGGCGCTGAAGGCCGTCGCCGAGCGCCAGCTGCAGGAGGCCGTCGAGCCGCTCGAGTTCGAGGCCGACCTGCGCTACCCGGGCGCGCCCGAATCGAAGGACGCGCCGGGCGGGCGCACCGTGCGGCGCCTGCTCGACGCTTACGCGCGTGCGCCCGAATTCGCCGGGCGCGCCACCGCTCCCGAGATCGCGGCCTGGATGCAGGCCTACTTCGGCGAGGCGGCGCTGCTCTCGCGCGTGCATCACAACTGCATGATGACCAAGCATCCGATGTACGGCAGCCTGACCGGCTGGCATCGCGATTTCCGCTACTGGGCCTTTGAGCGTGCCGACCTGGTTTCGGTATGGCTCGCGGTGGGTGCCGAGACGGATCGGAACGGGGCGCTGTGGCTGGTGCCGGGTTCGCATACGGCCGAGTTCGGCGCCGAGGCCTGCGACGAGGCGAAGTTCTTCCGCAGCGACCTGCCGGCCAATCGCGCGCTGATCGAGCGCGCGGTCTGCCCCGAGCTGAGCCCCGGCGACGTGGTGTTCTTTCACTGCAACACGCTGCATTCGGCCGGGCAGAATCGCAGCGACCAGGTGAAGTTCTCGCTGGTCTGCACCTATCACGCCGAGAGCAACCGGCCGGTGCCGGGCTCGCGCTCGGCCTCGCGGCCCGACGTGCGGCTCTGAGCCGGGAGCCGTCGCAGGTCGCGACGGCATTCCCCCACGGGCCGCCGCCCGCCGGCGATGCCATCGATACCGTCGATACGAAAACGGGCGGCCGATCGAGGATCGGTCGCCCGTTTTGCGTTTCGGCAAGCGCAGCTCGCCTGCATGTCCGGTCTCTCGCGTCTCGCCGCCCGGCTCAGCGCCTGCCGCCCGGCATCGCCAGGCCGATCAGCCCGGCCAGCATCGCCACCGTGCCGCCGACGATCAGCAGGATCGTCTTGGTGGCGGGCGAGCCGGTGAACAGCCGCGACAGGCTGTCGTTGAACGAATGGAAGGACTGGCCGCCGAAATACAGCAGCACGATGCCGCCGACGATCAGCGCGACCGAGATCGCTCGGGTCATGGTTTTCCTCGCTGTAACGAATCATCAGGACGCCGCAGTGTAGGTTACGAGCGCGATCGCGTCCATGCCGTCACGGCGTGGCTGTGCGAACGCGAACGGCCCGCTATCATGGGCGGCTCGCGCTTGCCGTCCGCCCGGCCGCGTGGTCCACGCCACGGCCAAGCGGCCTTCTTCGACTCGACAAGGGATTCCTCGATGGCCTACGAAGCAGCATCCGAACGCTACGCCGACATGCCGTACCGCACTTGCGGCAAGTCGGGCCTCAAACTGCCGGCCTTGTCGCTCGGCCTCTGGCACAACTTCGGCGATACCACGCCGCTCTCCACGCAGCGCGAGATCCTGCGCACCGCCTTCGATCTCGGCATCACCCACTTCGATCTCGCCAACAACTACGGGCCGCCCTACGGCAGCGCCGAGGTCAATTTCGGCCGCCTGCTGAAGGAGGATTTCTGCCCCTATCGTGACGAGTTGCTGATCTCGACCAAGGCCGGCTGGGACATGTGGCCGGGCCCTTACGGCAGCGGCGGCGGCTCGCGCAAGTACGTGCGCGCGAGCCTCGACCAGAGCCTCGCGCGCATGGGCCTCGACTATGTCGACATCTTCTACTCGCATCGCTTCGACGCGCATACGCCGCTGGAGGAAACCGCCAGCGCGCTGGCCACCGCGGTGAAGCAGGGCAAGGCGCTGTACGTGGGCGTGTCCTCGTACTCGGCCGCCAAGACGCGCGAGATCGCCAGGCTGCTGGCCGAGGAGCGCGTGCCGCTGCTGATGATCCACCAGCCCGCCTACAACCTGCTGAACCGCTGGCCCGAGCGCGAGCTGTTCGACGCGCTCGACGAGACCGGTGCCGGCAGCATCGCCTTCACGCCGCTCGCGCAGGGCCTGCTGACCTCGAAGTACCTGAACGAGATTCCCGACGATGCGCGCGTCAACAAGCCGGGCGGCGGCTCGCTGAAGGCCGAGCACCTGAGCGCGCAGAACATCGAGCAGGTGCGCAAGCTCAACGAGATCGCCGCGCGCTGCGGCCAGAGCCTCGCGCAGATGGCGCTGGCCTGGGTGCTGCGCGGCGGGCGCGTGACCTCGGCGCTGATCGGCGCGAGCCGGGCCGAGCAGGTGCGCGAGAATGTCGGTGCCTTGAAGCGGCTCGACTTCACGGCCGAGGAGCTGGCCGAGATCGATCGCCATGCAACCGAAGGCGGTATCAATTTGTGGGAAAAGCCGTCCACCGACCAGGAGATCTGATCGCGGCTCGCGCTATTGCAGCGCAATAATGCAGGAAGCGACGCGCGCCGGGCGCGCGTCGTAGGTGACTCGAGTGTTTCGCCGGCGCGGCTAGATCAGCGCCGGCAATCCCTCGACCAGCAGCAGCGCGACACCGACGCCGAGCGCGGCACCCAGCACGCGCAGCACGTTGTGCCGGATATGGTGCGTGCCGCACGGCACCGCGCCGAGAAACAGCGCGCCGGCCAGCGCCATCGGAATCAGAAGGATGAAATCGCCGATCGTGAAGTAGCCCATGTTCGTCTCCCGTCTCGATCTATGGTCCGCGCGTGATCCCCGTGCGGCTGTTTCGAGTATAGGTAAGGAAACGGCGAATTTCGCCTTCCGGATTGTTGCGAATCCGAAGAAACACTGCCCGGCAACGATCGGCGTGCGCCATTTCATGTTTCGCTTTCCGAAGTATTTTTCGAAGCTTTCATTTGCCGCAGCGCACGATCGGGCGCATGCCGGAATACCAGCGCCAGGCCGCCGAGGATCGCGGCCATGCCGAGCATCTCGAGCCGGCCCGGCAGGTGGCCGAAGCCGATCGCATCCATTAGTGTGGTGACCACCGGCACCAGGTAGAACAGGCTCGTCACGTTGACGGCATCGCCGTCGCGCATCAGCCGGTAGAACAGCATCTGTCCCGCCACCGAGATCACCAGGCCCAGCCACAGCACCGAGATCAACAGCGCGGGGCTGGCGTCGAAGCGCAGCGCCGCGCCGAGCGATTCTCCCGGCGCGAGCTGCAGGCAGGCCAGGCTCATCGCCAGGCCGATCGCGGTCTGCATCGCCAGGCCGTCGGCCGGCGTCACGCCGCTGGCTTTTGCAACAGCGCGCCGGCGGTGATCGCCAGCAGCGCGGCCAGCGCGATCGCCGCGCTGGCTGCTGTCACGCCGCCGCCGTCCGGCCATGCCGACCCACCAGCGCGAGCCCGATCAAGGCCAGCAACAGGCCTGCCAGGCGCGGTATCGACCAGCGGCGCTCGACCAGCGCCAGCGTGAGGATCGGCTGCGGGCCGAGCAGGGTGGCCAGCATGCCCGGCGTGATGCCCTGTTCGAGCGCGAGCAGGTAGGCGATCGAATACAGGCCCATCAGCGCCGTGATGCGCCGCCCGCCGGTAGCCAGCGGCGGCGCACCGTGCCGATCGCGGCCAGCGCCAGCGAGGCGATCGCGAAACGCGCGATCAGGAAGGCCAGCGCCGGGGCGTGGCGCACGCCGAGTTCGGCGAAGATCGCGCCGCTGCTCCACAGCAGCACGAAGGAAGGGGTGGTGAAACGCGCGAGGCGCGCGCCTTGAGCAAATCGCATGATGTGTCCTGTCGATCGGAACCGGGAACGGCCGCGCGCGCCGCCGCGCGAAGGATGCGCGGCGGGACGAACGCGGGACCGATGGGGAAGCTGGCGGCGCGCCGATGCGCTGCGGATCGACAGGAGGGAGCGGTGCCGCTTGCGCGCGCCCGTGCCGCCGCGCTGAGGGCGGCAGGCAATCGGTGAGCTGGGCGGGCAAGGCAGGCCGCATGGTTCGATGAACGAAAAAAACGGATGACACGCCACGTTAGCGCATCGGGGGCCGGCTCCGCAAGTAGCGGATGCCAGCGGATCGCGCGCCCTACCGCGCCGGCGCGTTGCGCGAGCCAAGACGGCAAGCGTCGCGCGTGATCGTTCTCGGGCGGCGCCGGCGTGCTCGCGCGAACGCAGCCAGCTCGCGGCGACGAGGCCCACTGCCAGCAGCGCGCCCACCAGCGCGGCCACGCCGCGCCAGCCCGAGGCGCTCCAGGCGTGGCCGCCGAGCGAGCCGATCAGGCTCGCGAGCCGAGGTAGTAGGACAGCAGGTAGAGCGCCGCAGCCTGCCCCTTGCCCTGGCTGGCGAGCCGGCCGACCCAGCCGCTCGCCACCGAGTGGCCGGCGAAGAAGCCGAAGGTCATGCAGGCGATGCCGGCCGCGATCGCCGCCACCGGGGCGAGCAGGGTCAGCGCCTCGCCCAGGCCTATCATCGCGATGCTGCCGATCAGCACGCGGCCGCGCCCGACCGAGTCGGCCATGCGGCCCGACCAGGGCGAGGCGAACACGCCCACCAGGTAGACCACGAAGATCGCGCCGATGGTGGCCTGGTTCATCGCATAGGGCGGTGCCAGCAGCCGGAAGCCGATGTAGTTGTAGAGCGTGACGAAGCTGCCCATCAGCACGGCGTTGTTGCATAAATCGAGCATGAGGACGGAGTAGCCCACGTGGTGATGATTGCAGGCGATGCGAACGGAT
>JAYFRU010000065.1:0-11044 GCA_040946965.1 Burkholderia sp.
ATTGTTAACAGAGGCCTCGCTGCGACCGTTGCGCGTAAACGTCACCGCGCCAAATCGGATTTATGCAACAACGCCTCCGGGGGAGTCCAGGCAAATATCTCACCTACACCCTTGGAAATATCTCACCTCGGATCACAACTGCGGCGCGCTCGTCGAGTTGCTGGTGCGTCATCGCGCGATGCTGGTCAAGGTCGCGCGCGGGGTGACCGGCTGCGCCAGCCGTGCCGAGGACGTGGTGCACGACGTGCTGCTGCGGCTGGTCGATTTCCCGAACCAGGACGCGATCCGGCAGCCGCTCGCCTATGTCACGCGCATGGTGCGCGCAATGCCTCGATCGCCGTCTGCCGCCGCCAGTCGCTCGAAACCCACTGGCATGCCGAGGCGGAGGCGGGGCTGGACGTGCCGTCGCCCGAGCCCACGCCCGAGGCGATCGCGCTGACGCGTGACGTCCTCGAACGGATGCGCGAGGTGCTGACCGAGGTTCCGGCGCGCAGCCGAACCGCTTTCGAGATGGTGCGCGTGCGCGAGGAGACGCTGGCGGCTGCGGCCGACGCGCTCGAGGTATCGCCGACGCTGGTGCATTTCATGGTGCGCGACGTGGTTCGCCACTGCGCCGAATGTCTCGATGCCCTCGATCGCGGCGCGGCGCCGCCGGCCTTCGCGGCGGCCTCGCGCCGGCGCTAGGGGCTGGCGCGCTGCTCCGGGCTGCGTGTCCTCGGGCAGCATTGCGTCGCGCCCGTCTCGGGCGTGCCGTAGCGTACTGCGGCGCGCCGGGTTCGGCGAGCGGCGTGCCTAGCCGGCCGCGAGCACGGAGGCCGGCGGCCACGCTCCGTGCAGCAGGTCGGCCAGCGCCTGCGGGTTCGACGGCCAGTAGGCATGCATGTAGGTCGCGACGATCGAGCCATGCCGATACACGGCCTCGCCCGGCGCGCCGTCGTCGGGCCGCACGGCGACGGCCGAGGGCGCGAGCGGCGTGTGCAGCTTCGAATAATGGAAGGTATGGCCCGTCATCGGCCCGGCCGGCGTGTCGAGCCGCTGCATGCCGAGCGAGGTGAAGCGGCGCTGCATGGTGGCGGCGCCGGGCAGCAGGCCCAGCATCGGCGTGGTGATGCCGTCCGCCGTGCTCAGCGTCTCGCAGAGATAGAGCAGGCCGCCGCACTCGGCCAGCACCGGCCGGCCGGCCGCGACATGCGAGGCGATGCCGGCGGCGCGGCGCCGGTTGGCGGCGAGCCGCGCCGCATGCAGCTCCGGATAACCGCCCGGCAGATACAGCGCGTCGCACTCGGGCAGGGCCTCGTCGGCCAGCGGCGAGAAGAAGCTCACGTCGGCGCCGAGCGTCTCGAGCAGCGCCAGGTTGGCCGGGTAGAGAAAGGAGAAGGCCGCGTCGCGCGCCACCGCCACCCGCAGGCCCGCGAGCCAGCGCGGCAAGGGCGCAGGCTGCTCGGGCGGCGCGAACTCGACCGCCGGCGGCAGTTCGGCCAGCGCGCTCAGCGCCATGGCATCGGCCGCGCGTTCGAGCCGCGCGCCGAGATCGGCGATATCGGCGGCCTGGTGCAGGCCGAGATGCCGTTCCGGCAGCGCGATGCCGGGGTCGGCCGGCAGATGGCCGAGCCAGCGGATGTCCTCGGGCATCGCGGCGCGCAGCAGCGCGGCATGCCGCTCGGAGCCGACGCGATTGGCCAGCACCCCATGGAACGGCAGCTCGGGCCGGAAGCGTGCGAGCCCGAAGGCCAGCGCGCCGAATGTCTGCGCCACCGACTTCCCAGAGATCACCGCAGCCACCGGCACGCCGAAGCGGCAGGCCAGGTCGGCGCTGCTCGGCGTGCCGTCGAACAGGCCCATCACGCCCTCGATCAGGATCAGGTCGGCCTCGGCGGCGGCCTGCGCCAGCAGCGCGCGGCAGCCGTCCTCGCCGACCATGCCGAGGTCCAGCGAATGGACCTCGGCACCGCTGGCGCGCGCGAGGATCATCGGATCGAGGAAGTCGGGGCCGGTCTTGAACACGCGCACGCGCCGGCCGAGCCGCCGATGCAGCCGTGCCAGCCCCGCAGTGACCGAGGTCTTGCCCTGGCCGGAGCCGCTCGCGCCGATCAACAGCGCCGGGCAGCGCCGCACGCCTGCCGACACGCTCAGAACTCCACGCCGCGCTGGGCCTTCACGCCCTGCTCGCGATACGGATGCTTGACCAGCCGCATCTCGGTCACCAGGTCGGCGGTCTCCACCAGCGCATCGGGCGCATGGCGCCCCGTCACCACCACGTGCAGCGCCGCCGGGCGCGCGGCCAGCACGGCCAGCACCTCGTCGAGCGGCAGGTAGTCGTACTTCAGCACCGTGTTCAGCTCGTCGAGGATCACCATCTGGTACTCGCCGCTCTCGATCATCCGGCGCGCCTCGTCCCAGCCCTTGCGCGCGGTCGCGATATCGGCCTCGCGATCCTGCGTGTTCCAGGTATAGCCGTCGCCCATCGTCACGAAATCGCAGTCCGCGAAAGTGTTGAGCAGGTCGTGCTCGGCCGTGTGCAGGGCGCCCTTGATGAACTGCACCACGCCCAGCTTCATGCCGTGGCCGAGCACGCGCACGGCCATGCCGAAGGCGGCCGTGCTCTTGCCCTTGCCGTTGCCGGTGTTGACGATCAGCAGGCCTTTCTCGGCGGTCGCCGCGGCCTGTTTCTTTTCATGGCCGGCGCGACGGCGTTCGGTCATGCGCTGATGCGATTCGGGATCGGTTTTCATCGGATCGGAAGTCCTCGGGATACAGGGGAAGCGGGCAGGAAAACATCGGGGCATCGGGTAGGGCGGCGGCGCGCTCAGGCGGGCCCGGCGATCGCCACCGTCACGCCGTCGACGATCGTCTTCGGCACCAGCAGCCGGCCGTTCGGTGCGGCGGCCAGCGCGCAGGGCTCGCACACGCCTTCCACGCCGAAGCGCGCGAAGGCGGCCGAGGTCGGGGCCGCGCGATCCGCCGGCGGCCGGCCGGGCTCCTCGCGCGCGGCGATGGCCTCGCGTGCGATCGCCACCAGCGGCCAGCCATGGCGCGCGCAGCAGGCCACCAGGCTGGGTTCCGCGGCCTTGGCGCCGAGCGTCGCGACCCGGGCGATATCGGCGAGCGCGAGGCCGGGCCGGCGCGCGAGCGCGGCGGCGATGGCCGCCTCGATCGCCTCGGGCGACTTGCCGGCGCGGCAGCCGACCCCGACGACGACGCGCGGCGCGGCGGGGCGATCCGAAGCGGTGCTGGTCATGCTGAGCGGACGAATGGCAAACGAGCGAACGAACAAACGGGCAAACAACGGGCGAACCTTCGGGTCGGCGATCGCTTCGTGCCTCGATGCGGGTTTCGCATGGCGCCCGTCCCACGCGGGTGACATGTCCGGCGAGCCGGGCTCGCCGTGCGCGTCGGCCGGTATCCGGGCTGGCCGCCTGTCGGGCCGACGCCTTCCCGCCGCAAGCGGCAGTGGCTCGAGTCGGCCTGCGTGTCTCGCTTGCGCGATCCACCGGCGGCGTACCGTTGCGGGGACAGCACAGGCTGGCGGCACGCCGCTCCCTGTTTCCCGTTTAACCGCCGCCGCGAATGCGACTGCGGGCACCGAACGCGCGCATACGATAGCACAGCGGGCGGGCCCGGAAGGCCGCTCGCCGGTGCCTGCCGGGCAGGCGAGCCCACGCTGGGGCGCACAAAAAGAACCGCGGCCCGGATCGGGCTCCCGCCGTGCGTGGGCGCTGGCTGCAGCGCCTTGACGCGTCTGGGCGCCGCGCCTACACTCGCACGCGTTTTGGTGCTCGCGTGCGGATTCTCTTGGCACGCAGTTGAACGGGAAACAGGGAAGCTCGCCGCGCCGCGGACGGCCTCAACCTGTGCTGCCCCCGCAACGGTAAGCGCATGCATCGCGCCAGCGATGCGAAGCCCGCTTCACCGCGCCCCGAGTCGTTCGGGCGCGCGGCCCGGCCACTGGACGCGAGACGCGTCCGGGAAGGCGAAGCGGCGCTGTCGCCAGCCCGGATACCGGCCAGAACCACGGAAGCGCCTGTCGCGCGCGAGCCCCGGCCAGGCCTGGCGGCGCGCGGTGGCGAATCCGCAGGGACCCGTCGCGGGTGGCGGCGCGTGTTCCCGTGCCGCCGTCGCGGCCGAGTCCCGGGCGCGGCGGCCCGGCCAGTCCAGCGTCGATCCCTGCCGTTCCCGAGCGGTCGGCATGGTGACTGGCCGACCGGCCGCGCGTCGTGCCGACGCCGCGATGGCATCATCCACCGACTCACCGACAGGCGAATTCCATGCAAATGCGCAAAATCCCCGTGACCGTCGTCACGGGCTTCCTCGGCAGCGGCAAGACCACCTTGCTGCGCCACATCCTCGAAAATGCCTCGGGCCGCCGGATCGCGGTGATCGTCAACGAGTTCGGCGAACTCGGCATCGACGGCGAGATCCTGAAGGGTTGCGGGATTGGCTGCGAGGAAGGCGCCGAGGCGGCCGGCCAGCTCTACGAACTGGCCAACGGCTGCCTGTGCTGCACGGTGCAGGAGGAGTTCTACCCGGTGATGGAGGCGCTGGTCGAGCGCCGCGAGCAGATCGACCACGTGCTGATCGAGACCTCCGGCCTGGCGCTGCCCAAGCCACTGGTGCAGGCCTTCAACTGGCCGTCGATCAAGAACAGCTTCACCTGCGACGCGGTGATCACGGTGGTCGACGGCCCGGCCACTGCGGCCGGCCAGTTCGCCGAGGACGTGGGGGCGGTGGACGCGCAGCGCCGCGCCGATCTGAACCTCGACCACGAATCGCCGCTGCACGAGCTGTTCGCCGACCAGCTTTTCTCGGCCGACCTGGTGATCGTCAACAAGACCGACCTGCTGGACGCGGCGCAGTTCGCCGCAGTCGAGACGACCATCCGCCAGGAGATTCCGCAGCACGTGAAGATCGTGCGCGCGCAGCGCGGCGAACTCGACCTGGCCACCTTGATCGGCCTGAACGCGGCCTCCGAGGAAACCATCCACCTGCGTCACGACCATCACGGCTCGGCCGAGGATGCCGACCATCACCACGACGAATTCGATTCGGTGGTGGTCGAGGCGCGCGTGAGCTCGCGCGAGGCGACCATCGCCGCGCTGCGCACGCTGGTGGACGCACACACGATCTACCGCGTGAAGGGCTTCGCGGCGCTGCCGGCCACGCCGATGCGGCTGGTGATCCAGGGCGTGGGCGGGCGTTTCGACAGCTACTTCGACCGGCGCCTGACCGAGGCGGACGGCGCCACCAGCCGCTTCGTGCTGATCGGCGAGGATCTCGACGCGGCCGTGCTGCAGACGGCCTTCCTCGCCGCGCTCGGCGACGCCGTGCAAGCGGCCTGAGGCGCGCAGGTTCCCGATGCATCTGCTGCGCACCACGCCGGGCGGTTTCGTTGACGACACGCAGGGCGTGATCCGCATCGACCAGCGCCCCGCCGAGATCGTGATCCTCAGCTCGGCGGACACCACGCTGTCCCTGCTCGCCAGCGCGGTACCGCTGCTCGGCGAGGGGTTCCCGAGCCTGCGGCTGGCCAATGTCAGCTTCCTGCGCCAGCCCGCCTCGGTGGACTTCTACATCGACGACGTGCTGCAGCATGCCAGCGTGGTGGTGATCGACCATCTCGGCGGCGAGGCCTACTGGCCTTACGGGATCGAGCAGGCGGTCGCGCTGGCCGAACGGCGCGGCCAGCAACTGGCGATGTTCTCGGGCGACCTGCAGGAAGATCCGAACCTGGTGGCCAGGAGCACCGTCGACCCGGCGCTGTGCCGGCAGTGGTGGCGCTACCTGCGCGAGGGCGGCGCCTGGAACGCGCAGGCGCTGTTACGCAGCATCGCCTTCCATGCGCTGGGCGTCGGCGAGGCACCGCCGCCGCCGCGTCCGCTGCCGGCCGCCGCGCTCTATCACCCGGCGCACGAGCCCGCCGCGGTCGAGGACTGGCGCGCGCGCTGGACGCCCGGCGCGCCGGTGGTCGCGATCCTGTTCTACAAGGCGCACTGGCAGGCCGCCAACACGGCCGTGTTCGACGCGCTGATCGAGGCGCTCGAGCGCGAGGGGCTCAACCCGCTGCCGATCGCCGTCACCTCGCTGAAGGATGCCGCCAGCCGTGAGGTGATCGCGCGGCTGGTCGACTCGGAGCAGGTGGCGCTGGTGCTCAATACCACCGCCTTCGCGGCCGGCGCGATCGACGCGCCCTCGGCCGTCGAGCTGGCCGGCGACGCGCCGGTGCTGCAGGTGATCCTCTCGGGCGGCAACCGCGAGGCCTGGCTGGCCGATCCGCAAGGCCTGCATGCGCGCGACATCGCCATGCATGTCGCGCTGCCCGAGGTGGACGGGCGCATCGTCACGCGCGCGGTCAGCTTCAAGGGGCTGACCTATCGCTGCCCGCATACCGAGGTCGACGTGGTGCGCTACCAGCCCGACGCCGAGCGCATCGCCTTCGTCGCGGAGCTGAGCCGCCGCTGGTGCCGGCTGCGCACCGAGCCGAACGCCGGCAAGCGGCTCGCGCTGGTGCTGGCCAACTACCCGACCAGCGAGGGGCGCATCGGCAACGGCGTGGGGCTCGACACGCCCGCTTCGGTGCTCGGCATCCTGGCCGCGCTGGGCGAGGCCAGCTATGCGTTGGCCGGCCCGCTGCCCGAGTCGGGCGACGCGCTGATCGCGCGGCTCACCGAGGGCGTGACCAACGATCTCGCCTCGCGGGCGATCCGCCCGGCCTTCCAGAGCCTCGCGATAGACGCCTATCGGCGCCGTTACGTGCGCTTGCCCGCGGCGGCGCGCGAGGCGATCGAGGCGCGCTGGGGTGCCCCCGAGCAGGACCCGACGCTGCGCCACGAACGTTTCCCGATCGCCGGCTGGCGCGCGGGGCAGGTGTTCGTCGGGATCCAGCCGGCGCGTACGCGCGAGGCGAACGACTACGCCAGTTACCACGACGCCGAGATCGTGCCGCCGCATGCCTACCTGGCCTTCTACTTCTGGCTGCGCGACACCTTCGCGATCGACGCGATCGTGCACGTCGGCAAGCACGGTAATCTCGAATGGCTGCCGGGCAAGAGCGTGGCGCTGTCCGAGGCCTGCTGGCCCGACCTGATCCTCGGGCCGCTGCCGCATCTGTACCCGTTCATCGTCAATGATCCTGGCGAGGGCAGCCAGGCCAAGCGCCGCGCCCAGGCGGTGATCGTCGATCATTTGATGCCGCCGCTCACGCGTGCCGAGAACTACGGCCCGCTGCAGGACCTGGAGCGGCAGGTCGACGAATACTACGACGCGCTGATAGTCGATCCGCAGCGCGCCAAGCTGCTGCGCCGGACCATCTTCGACACCATCGTTCAGCACCGGCTGCACGAGGAACTGAGTCTCGCCGAGCCCAGCGGCCGCGACGACGAGGACGCGCTGCTCACGCGCGTCGACGCCTGGCTCTGCGAGCTGAAGGAAGCGCAGATCCGCGACGGCCTGCATACCTTCGGCCGCTCGCCCGAGGCGCGTCAGCGCCGCGACACGCTGCTCGCGCTGGCGCGTTTCCCGGTCGGCGACGGGCTGGGCGCGAACGCCGGCCTGATCGCCGCGCTCGCGCGGGACCTACAACTGGGCGCCGATTTCGATCCGCTCGCGGCCGACTGGGCCGCGCCCTGGCAGGGGCCGCGCCCGGCCGAATTGAGCGAGGTCGATCCGACGCCGTGGCGGCATGCCGGCGACACGCGCGAGCGGCTCGAACTGCTGGCGCAGCGGCTCGTCGCGGGACTGTCTGACGAAGGTGGTGGCGGCGAGGGCGAGGGCGAGGACGGCGCGCTGCGTCGCCTGCGCGCCGAAGCGGGGCACTGGCCGGCCACGCTGGCCGTGCTCGAGCGCATCGCGCGCGATCTCGCGCCGCGCCTGGACGCCTGCGGTGCCGACGAACTGCGCCATCTGCTGCGCGGCCTCGACGGTCGTTTCGTGCCGCCGGGGCCGAGCGGCTCGCCCTCGCGCGGCCGTACCGACGTGCTGCCGACCGGCCGCAACTTCTATTCGGTCGACACGCACGCCGTGCCGACTCAGGCGGCCTGGTCGCTCGGCATGAAGTCGGCGCACCAACTGGTCGAGCGGCATCTGCAGGAACATGGCGATTACCCGCGCGCGGTCGGCCTGTCGGTATGGGGCACGGCCACCATGCGCACCGGCGGCGACGACATCGCGCAAGCCTTCGCGCTGATCGGCGTACGGCCGAAGTGGGCGCACGGCAGCCACCGCGTGACCGACTTCGAGATCCTGCCGATCGAGATCTTCGATCGGCCGCGCATCGACGTGACGCTGCGCGTCTCGGGTTTCTTCCGCGACGCCTTCGCCAACCTGATGCACCTGTTCGACGCGGCCGTGCAGGCGGTCGCCGAGCTCGACGAGCCGGCCCACCTGAACCCGATCCGCGAGCGCATGCGGCGCGACGCGGCGGCCCTGGTCGAGCGCGGCGCGAGCGCCGAGGAGGCGCGACGCCGCGCCGGCTGGCGCGTGTTCGGCGCGCGGCCCGGCAGCTACGGCGCCGGCCTGCAGGAGCTGATCGACCAGCGCAACTGGCAGAGCGACGCGGACCTGGCCCGGGCCTATCAGTCCTGGGGCGGCTACGCCTATGCGCAGGGCAGCGCCGGCGAGGCCGCGCAGGACGCCTTCGGCGCGCGGCTGGCCAGCATCGACGCGGTGGTGCAGAACCAGGACAACCGCGAGCACGACCTGCTCGACTCGAACGACTATTACCAGTTCCAGGGCGGCATGGCCGCCGCGGTCCGCCATCTGTCGGGGTGCCAGCCCGCGCTCTACCATGGCGACCACAGCCGCCCCGACACGCCGCGTATGAACACGCTCGGCGAGGAGATCGCGCGCGTGATCCGCTCGCGCGTGGTCAACCCGAAGTGGATCGACGGCGTGAAGCGCCACGGCTACAAGGGCGCGGCCGAGCTGGCGGCCACCGTCGATTATCTCTACAGCTACGATGCCACCGCGCGCGTGGTGGCCGACCATCAATACGCGCTGGTCACCGACGCCTACGTCAACGACGCCGACACGCGTGCCTTCCTCGAGCAGCACAATCCGCACGCTCTGCACGGCATCTGCGAGCGCCTGATCGAGGCGATCCAGCGCGGACTCTGGCAGCAGCCCGGCGCTTACCGCGAGCAACTCGAGGCGCGCCTGCTCGCCGTCGAACAGCATCTGGAAGGAACCCGGCGATGAGCCCACACGACCCGAGCGGCGGCTTGCCGCCGTTTCCGTTTTCCGCGCTGATCGGCCAGGCCGCGCTGCAGCAGGCGCTGTTGCTGGTGGCCGTCGACCCCTCGATCGGCGGCGTGCTGGTGAGCGGGCCGCGCGGCACCGCGAAATCGACGGCGGCGCGCGCGCTGGCCGAACTGCTGCCGCAGGGCCGCTTCGTAACCCTGCCGCTGGGCGCCGCCGACGAACACGTGACCGGCACGCTGGATCTGGCCGGCGCGCTCGGCGAGAACGCCGTGCGTTTCTCGCCGGGGCTGCTGGCGCGCGCGCATCTGGGCGTGCTCTATGTCGACGAGATCAACCTGCTGCCCGACGGCCTGGTCGACGTGCTGCTCGACGCGGCCGCGAGCGGGGTCAACACGGTCGAGCGCGACGGCATCTCGCACACGCACGCGGCGCGCTTCGCGCTGGTCGGCACCATGAACCCAGAAGAGGGTGAGTTGCGCCCGCAGTTGCTGGATCGCTTCGGGCTGATGGTCGAGCTGGAGAACTGTCACGAGATCGGGGAGCGGCAGCGCATCGTCAAGGCGCGGCTGGCCTTCGATCTCGATCCGGTGAGGTTTCGCGCCGGGCACGCCGAGGCATTGGCCGCGCTGGCCGAACGAATCCGCCGCGCGCGCGAGGCGCTGGCGAGCGTGCAGGTCGACGACAGCGTGCATGCGCAGGTTGCCGGCCTCTGCATCGAGGCCGCTGTCGACGGGCTGCGCGCCGACCTGGTGATGCAGCGCGCCGCGCGGGCGCTGGCCGCCTTCGAGGGCGCGGCCGCAGTGAGCGCCGCGCATGTCGAGCGCGTTGCCGCCGACGTGCTGCGCCATCGCCGCACGCAGGCGCCGGCCGCCGCCGCGTCGTCGCCGCCGACGTCGCGGCAAACCGATCAACCTGCTCGCGACACCAATCCGCGGCCGCGCGACGACGATGCCTCGTCGATCGCGCGGGACGATGCGCCGGCTGGCGATGGAGGTGCGCGAAAAGGCGACTGGGGCTACCTGCCGCCCGAACCGGCTGGCCTAACGCCCGTGAAGGGCGTGATCCCGCTGCCCTCAAAAAAACGCTGAGCCATCGAACGCATGCCCCCGCCGCGCCAGGCAGCGGGGTTCGATGGCAGCACGGCAAGCTCCCGGCCCGGCAAGGCCTGCCCGGCACGCGCATCGCGTGGCCGGCGACGCTGGCCGCCAGGCGCGGGGGCCCGCTCGAGGTCGATCACCTGCGCTTTCGGCCGCGCTCGGGCGAGCCGCGCGCCTTCCATTGCTTCGTGCTCGACTGTTCGGCCTCGATGCTCGACGGTGGTCGCCTCGCGCGCGCCAAGGGCCTGCTGGTCGCGCTGTTCGACGCGGCGGCGCACGAGCGCGCCGAGGTGGCGCTGATCGGCTTCGGCGGCAGCGGCACCGAGCGGCGCTTCGGGCCGGCCGTGCCGCGCTGGTGGAACGAGCGCTGGCTCGAGCCGCTGGCGGGCGGGGGCGGCACGCCGCTGTCGCAGGGCATTGCGATGGCGCAGACGCTGCTCGCGCAGGCGGCGCGGCGCCGTCCCGGCGCGCCGCGCACGCTCTGGCTGCTGAGCGACATGCGCACCGACGAGATGCCGACGCGACCGGCGCGGGCCGACGCGATCCGCATCGTCGACTTCGACGATGCGGCCGTGCGGCTGGGCAGGGCGCAGCGTCTGGCGCGCCGGTGGGAGGCTTCGTGCTGCCTGCCCGAGGATTTGATTTCCTCGTCAAATCGCAACTAACGGTCTACCCAACTTATTGAGTAATTCGTAAATCATGACAACGGAAACGGCCGTCGTGCGTTATAGATCTCATCACCTGCTTGATGAGGA
>JAYFRU010000066.1:0-10957 GCA_040946965.1 Burkholderia sp.
GCAATCCGTTCGCATCGCCTGCAATCATCACCACGTGGGCTACTCCGTCCTCATGCTCGATTTATGCAACAACGCCATTCGCATTGCCGGCGTGTGCGATCTGGCCCCCGCGCGCGCCGAACAGATCCATCGTTTCCTGCCCGACGTGCCGCTCGCCGACAACCTCGACGAGCTGCTGAAGCTGGCCTCGCTCGACGCGCTGGTGCTGGCCTGCCCGCCGCAGGCCCATCGCGACATCGCGTTGCGCGCGATGTCGCTCGGCATCCACGTGTTCGTCGAGAAACCGCCTTGCTTCACGTTCGAGGAACTCGAGACGCTGGTGCACGCCAATCAGCGCCATCCGCAGGTCGTAACGGGCGTGGGCATGCACTTCAAGTTTGCGCGTCCAGTACAACAACTGCGTGATATCACTCGCTCCGAGGCGTTCGGCCAGACCCTGCATATCCAGCTCAATCATTACGCGAGCAAACCGCGCACGCCGCTGTGGGGGCTGAAATCGACGCTGCGCTCGTTCCTGCTGGCTCAGGCGATCCATACCATCGACCTCGGTGTGACGTTCGGCGACGGCACGCTCACCGGCATCCAGTCACGCGTGCAGCATCACGACGACGGCCTGCTCGTCAGCGCCGAGTTGAGCTTCTCGTCCGGCACGACGGCCAGCCTGCTGACCGGCACCCTGTTTCCCTACTTCGAGTTCGACATGAAGCTGGTCAGCTCGAATTCGACGATGGTCGAGCTCGACAATCTCTGGAACCTCACGCTGCACGAGCCCGAACACGGCACCGGGCCAACCAGCGCGGCCAAGCGCTGGCGCGGCGCGTGGCAGCCGGGGCCGCTCGATTCCGGCTACGACCGCAGCGGCTATTTCGGTGAGCTGGCGCGCTTCTTCGAGGCGATCCGCAAGCAGGAACGCTTCGAAGCCGATTTCGAAAGCCTGCTGCCGACGTATCGCGTGATCGAGCAGATCTGCGGCGCCGGCGCGGCCCTGCAGGACCCTGCCCGGCACGTCACGTTCGCCGGCACGGCCGCGCCTCTCCATCCGGCCGGCTATGCCGCGGCCGCAGCCCCCGCCAATCACGGAGTCGGTACCAATGTCCTCTGAACTCGCCGTCGCAACCTCCCTACCCGCCCACCGGAGCGTCTCCGACAAGTATCGCGGCCTGTATCCGGACGACGCCGAAACGCTGCGCGCCACGCTGGCGCGCTCGCTGTCCGGCACCAGCGACGTGGTGACGGAATACGAACAGGCGCTCGCCGCCTGGTTCGACGCGCGTCATGCGGTGGCGCTGTCTTCCGGCGGCGCGGCGCTCAGCGTGGCGCTGCACGCGGTGGGCGTCGGCCCCGGCGACGAAGTGCTGCTCACGCCGAGTTGCCCGCTCTGCACGGTGTATCCGGTGATCGCCGCCGGCGCGCGGCCGGTGTTCGTCGACACCCGCGCGCACGGTTTCGGCGCCGATCCGGATTCGGTGCGCGCCCGCCTCACGTCACGCACCCGCGCGCTGATCGACATCCTGATGTGGGGCTATCCCACCGAGGTGGACGAACTGCACCGGCTCACGCGCGAACTCGGCATCCGCCTGATCCTCGATCTGGCCCATTCGCACGGCTCGACGCTGCACGGCCAGCCGATGTCGAAGTTCGGCGATGTGTCGTGCTTCAGCACCCACGAGCGCAAGCCGCTCGCCACCGGCGAGGGCGGCTTCCTGCTCAGCGAGGACGACGCGATCACGCAGCGCGCCCGCGACTACAGCCGCTTCGGCAACCTGAACGGCAGCGACTTCGGCTCAACTACAAGCTTGCCGCGCTGCCGGCCGCGCTCGGTCACGGCCGCCTCGCCCACCTCGAGGCGCAGGTCGCCAAGCGCCGCGAGAACGTCGCTTATCTGCTCGCTCGGCTCGATCATCCCGCCGTGCGCGAGAAGCACATCGTAAGCGGCGGCGTGCCCAACTACTACTTCCTGAACCTCGAGCTGCGCTTCGCCGACAACCGCGCGTTCATCGACTACCTCGACGAGCGCGGCATCCCGTCGGACATCAAGCGCTACGGTTGCAAGGCGCTCTGCGAATTCCCGGCGCTCGCGCAGTACCGCACCGAATGTCCGAACGCCGAGGCGCTGCTGGCCGGCATGACGACGATTCCGGTGCATCCCGCCGTCACCACCGAGGAACTCGACTACATGGCCGCCTGCATCAACGGCTACCACGCGCGATGAGCGCGTCGATCGTGAACCAACGCGCCGGGCTGGAGCGACACTTCACGGCGTCGGGCCTAGTGATGAACCTGCGGCGCGAACTGCTGCTGCTCCATCACGCCACGCTCGACGTCTGGCTCTATCCGGGCGGACACGTCGAGCCGACCGAGACGCCCGATCAGGCGGTGCTGCGCGAGATCCGCGAGGAAACCGGCATCGCCGCCACGCTGCTGGGCGCGATCGACAGCGGGCTGGTCGACCGTGAGGCCGACGTGACGGTGCTGCAACGCCCGTACCAGGTGCTTTGCGAGTACATCGACGACAAGCGGGGCCCGCACTATCACCTCGATCTGATCTATTTATGCTGCACCGCCGAGTGCGCCTGCCCGGCCGCGCGCGAGAACGAGCGCGCGCGCTTCTTCCGCCATGAGGAAATGGCCGGCCTGCGGATGTTCCTGAACTTCCGCCAGCTGGTCGATCATCTGTACCGCGACGAGGCCGCGTGGCGGCTCGTCGATCACGAGGTCACCGCCTGATGAACCAGATCGCCGCATCGCGCCGCATCGCCGAGACTTGCAGCCACGATACGCCCGACGATCTCGTCGAGCTCGACCTCGCGCTGCGCACCGGCCTGTCGGGCACCGCGCGCATCGTCGAGGACTACGAAGCGGCATTGGCCGAGCTGTACGGGATTCGCCACGTGATCGCCGTGTCGTCGGGTGCTGCGGCGGTGACGGCCGCGCTGTCCGGCGTCGTTATGGCACGCCGGCGACGAGATCGTGGTGGCACCCACGGTACCGATCTGCACGGTGCTGCCAATCCTCGCGCTCGGCCTGGTGCCGGTGTTCTGCGATGTCGCGCCCGACAGCTTCGGGCTCGACGAGACCGACCTGCGGCGCTGCCTCGGCGAGCGCACGCGCGCGGTGATCGAGGTGCCGATGTGGGGTTATCCGAATCGTCCCGACCGCACCCGCGCGTTGCTGCGCGGCGCGGGCATCGCGCTGATCCAGGATCTCGCGCACGCGCACATGACGAAGCTCGACGGGTACTGGCTGCTGCGGCACGGCGAGATCGCCTGCTTCAGCACGCACGACTGCAAGTTCATGTCGACCGGCGAGGGCGGCTTCGTGATGACAGACGACGACGAGCACGCCGCGCGGATCCGCGCCTACACGCGCTTCGGCAACCTGACGGGCGAGACGCTCGGCATCAATCTGAAGCTCGGCGGCCTGCAGGCGGCGCTCGGCCTGGCACGCTCGCGGCAACTGAGCACCCATCTGGCCGCGCGCCTGCGAAACCGCGAGCGGCTGCTCGCACGGCTCGATAACGCGGCATTCCGCGAACTGCCGCTCGTCCCGGGCGGCACGCCGAACGGTTATGCGCTGCTGCTGCAGGCGGTGGGCCACGACGGACGGCGCCTGGTCGACTATCAGCAGCGCCACGGCATCCCGTCCGACATCGGCAAATACGACAACCGCCCACTGTTCGAGATGCCGCTGCTGTCCGCCTACCGGCGGCCCTGCCCGAACGCGACGCACCTGCTGCGTTCGCTGACCACGGTTCCGCTGCATCCCGATCTCGGCGACGACGATCTCGACTACATCGCGAGAGTGCTCAATGACTATCTCCCCGCCTGAGCGCCGCGAGCACGCGGTGGTGATCGGCGGCAGCGTCGCCGGCTGCCTGACGGCGGCCGTGCTGGCGCACCGCTTCGCGCGCATCACAGTGATCGAGAAAGGCGACTTCCACGACGAGACCGGCCCGCGCTGCAGCCTGCCGCAAGAGCATCACGTGCACCTGTTGTTGCTGCGCGGCAAGCGCATCATCGAGGGCGTGTTCCCCGGCTTCCTCGCCGCGCTCGAACGCGACGGTGCGCTGGTGGCCGATCTCGGCCACGACGTGAAGTGGTACCAGGGCGGCCGCTGGAAGAACCGCTATCACAGCGGCATCCACGCGCATTACTGCAGCCGCCGCCTGATCGACAACCAGCTGCGCCGCCAGCTCGCCTCGTTGGACAAGGTCAGCATCCTGTCGAACACGCGCGTCTCGCGCGTCCTGTTCGAGGGTCGGGGCGCGGCGCGTGCGGTGTCGGGTGTGATGCTCGATGCCGACGACGGCGGCGAGCGAACGCTTCCCGCGAGCCTGGTGGTGGACGCGAGCGGACGCGGCACGCGCCTGCCGGACTGGCTCGACGAGGGCCGCTTCGGCCGGGTCGAAACCAGCGTGGTGAAAACCGAGCTCGGCTATGCCTCGCGGATCTATCGGCGTGTGCCCGCTCACGCCGCCGCGTGGCAGGTGCTGCTGGTACTGCCGAGCGCGCCGCGCCAGCGCTCGATGGGCGTGATCAGTCCGATCGAGGGCGGACGCTGGATGGTCACCACCGGCGGCTGGTTCGGCAACTTCCCCAGCAACGATCCGGAGCAGTTCCTGGCCGCGCTCGCCGCGCTGCCGGTGCCCGACATTCATCAGGTGATCCGCGAGGCCGAACCCCTCTCCGAGGTGGCGACGTTCCGCATGCCGGGCAGCCGCCGCACCTATTACGACCGTCTGCCGGATTGGCCCGCCGGCCTGCTGGTGGCCGGCGACGCGCGAGCTGCATGAAGCCGCTGTACAGCCAGGGCATGACCATCTGCGCGCTGGAAACCGAGCGCATCGACCACGATCTCGACGCCGCGCTGGCCGGCACGCTGAGCTTTCGCGAACTGCAGTGCCGGCTCTGCGAGGTGGTCGATGGTGCATGGCACATGGCCACCACCGAAGACCTGCGCTTTCCCGAGACGGTGGGCGAGCGCAGCTCGCGCACGCGCTTCCACCACTGGTACGGCGCCGGGCTGGGCAAGCTGTCGGCCCACAACCGTCGCGCGCTCGAGACGCAGATCGGCGTGACCAACCTGGTCACACCGCCCGAGCAGCTCTACGCGCCGGCGATTGCCTCGCGCATCGCGCTCGAATCCCTGTTTCCCCCTTCGCTCCGATGAATCCAGACGTCCCTGTCCCTCACCTGCCGCCGCACATCGAACACCTGGTGTTCGACTGGAACGGCACGCTGATCGACGATCTCGATCTCGCCGTGCGCTCGGTGAACCGCTGCAGCTCGCGCTTCGGCATCGCGCCGGTCACGCACGAGCGATACCGCGCGCTGTTCGGCTTCCCGATCGCCGGCTTCTACGCGGCGCTCGGCTTCGATCTGGAGCGCGTGCCGTTCGCCACCGTCGTGCAGCATTACCTCGAGAGCTTCGACACCGGCGTGGCCGACTGCGCGCTGCACGCAGGCGCGCTCGACCTGCTCGACGCGGCGCGCGCGGCCGGCATAGGTGTGTCGATCCTGTCGGCCTCGCACCGCGACGTCCTGATCGCCACGCTCGACGCGAAGGCGCTGCGCGCGCGCTTCGCGCACGTGATCGGTCTCACGCACAACCAGGCCACCAGCAAGGCGGCGGAGGCGCTCGCCTTGCAGCGCGCGCTGGGCAGTCCGCCCGAGCATACGCTGTACGTGGGCGATACGTTGCACGGCTTCGAGGTGGCGCGCGAGGTGGGCTGGCACCCGGTGTTGGTCACCACCGGCCACCAGAAAGCGAACCGACTGCGCGCGAGCGGCGCGCCCGTCTACAACGGGCTCGCCGACCTGCTCGCCCATCTCGTGCCGACCTGGGCCTGCCGCGCCGATACCGGGGGCTTGTGCCATGGCTGACTTCCCCGATCCCGCGCTGTTCGTCCTGATCGGCACGGCGCTCGCGCTGCGCGCACTGGTGGCGCTGCGTTATCGCGACGCCACGCGCGTGCTGCGCGTGCCCCGTCGCGCGGACGGCCCCCGCGAAACCTACTACCGCCGCTTCGACGCGTGGTTCGCGCCGCTGCCGTTCGTCTGGACCTGGCTGGAGATCGTTGCGGTGGTGCGGCTCGCCGCGCACTGGCCGGCCTCGCCGTTGCTGTGGTTGCCGGTGGTGCTGTGGAGCGGCGGGCGGATGCGCGCACTGCAGGAGTTCGGCCATAGCGCCGTGCATTTCGCGCTGTGCCGCTCGCACGCGTGGCAATGGTGGCTCAGCGATGTGTTCTACCAGTTTCCGGTGTTCAAGCGCGACATGCACAGCCGCTACCAGACCCACACGGTCGAGCATCATCGCCACCCGAACCACCCCGAACACGATCCGAACCGCGCCCGCGTGCGCGATGGCGGCTACGGAGCCGGCCTCACGCCGCTTTCGTTCCATGCCCTGCTGCTGTTTCCGCTCACGCCGCGCGGGGCCTGGGCCAACCTGCGCACCATGGCGCGCAACAGCCTGCTCAACCACTCGCGCACCACCGCCGCCGCGCGCTGGCTCACGGTGGCCGCCGTCACTGCCGTACTCTGGTGGGCCGGCGGCTGGAAGGGCGTCGTGTTCGGTTGGCTGGTGCCGCTCGTCACGTCCTATCCGGTGTTCGCGTGGGTCTCGTTGCTGACCGAACATCGCTGGTTCATCGAGGGCGTGGCCAACGGCGACCGGCTCGACATCGAATACCGCGCCGGGCGGCCGACCGATTATTTCGGGCTGACCGGCTGGCTAGTGCGCGTGTTCATCTGCCCGACCTCGGATGCCTATCACCTCGCGCACTCGCTCTATCCGGGCGTCCGCTGGAACTACCTGCCGGCCATCGACCGCCACCTGAAAATCCACGAGCCCCGCTATACCGAGCATGCGAGCGAGGGCCTGCTGATCCGCTGCGGCAACGCGCCCGCCGCGCTGTCCGAGCTCTACGAGCGCCTGGTCTCGCACCGGCGCGAAACTTCGATCCTGGAAACCCGAGGGGGGCTATGACACACCCGGCTTCGCAACAGCAGACCACGCCGCGCATCGGCATCATCGGCGGTAGCGGCTTCCGCGATCTCGCCGGCCTGCGCGATGTCGAGACCGTCGAACTCGACACGCCATTCGGCAAACCGTCCTCGTCGATCACGCTCGGCCGGCTCGGCGACGTGCCGATCGCGTTCGTGCAGCGCCACGTCCCCGGCCATACCATCCCGCCGTCGTACATCAACATGCGCGCGAACCTCGCCGCGCTGCGGGCGGTCGGCTGCACGCAAGTACTGTCGATGAGCGCGGTGGGCAGTCTCACGCACGAGGCGCCGCCCGGCACCTTCGTGCTGATCGACCAGTTCATCGACCGCACCATCCAACGCGAGAAGAGCTTCTTCGGCCCGGGGCTGGTCGGCCACGTACCGTTCGGCGATCCGGTCTGCGGGCGCATGCGCGCGACGCTGAGCGAGGCAGCCGGCGCCGCCGACGTGCGGGCCCGGGACGGCGGCACCTACGTGGTAATGGAAGGCCCGCAGTTCTCGACACGCGCCGAGTCGAACCTGTATCGTCAATGGGGCGGCACGGTAATCGGCATGACCGCGATGCCCGAGGCCAAACTCGCGCGCGAGGCCGAACTCTGCTACGCGCTGGTGGCGATCCCCACCGACTTCGATTGCTGGCACGACGGGCAGGACGAGGTCAACGCCACGCTGGTGGCCGAGCGCATGGGCGAGCTGCACGGCGCCGCGCACCGCCTGGTGGGCGAGGCCGTCGCGCGGCTCGGTGCGCACCGCGGTGCATGCCGCTGCGGCTGCGACCGCGCGCTCGACACCGCCGTGATGACCGCGCCGGAACATCGCGACCCAGCCATAGTGGAACGGCTCACGGCGGTGGCCCCGCGCGCCGCCGCCCTGTTCGCGAAATAACCGGAGACCCGAGCTTGAGCGAAATTCTTTCCACCCGCGATCGCGTGCGCATCCGCGACGTCGAGGTGCTGTCCGACAACTGGTACATCCTGCGCAAGACTACCTTCGACTATCTGCGCCGCAACGGCACCTGGCAGAGCCAGTCGCACGAAACCTACGATCGCGGCAACGGCGCCACGATCCTGCTCTACAGTCGCGCCCGACGCACCATGATCCTCACGCGCCAGTTCTGCTTCCCGGCCTTCGTCAACGAGCACGACGGCATGCTGATCGAGACCTGCGCCGGCCTGCTCGACCGCGACGATCCGCTCACCTGCATCCGCAAGGAGAGCGAGGAGGAGACCGGCTATCGCGTCGAGCATGTGCGCAAGGTATTCGAGGCGTTCATGAGCCCCGGCTCGGTGACCGAACGGCTCTTCTTCGTCGGCGAATACTTCGATGCCGACCGTGTCGGCGACGGCGGCGGCGTGGAGTCCGACGGCGAGGAAATCGAGGTGCTGGAGCTGCCGTTCGAGCGCGCGCTGGCGATGCTGGAGACGGGCGAGATTGCCGACGGCAAGACCATCATGCTGCTGCAATACGCGAAACTGCATGGTCTTCTCGACTGAGGCACGGCCCACCGAGCTGCTGGCCGTCAGCTCCATGGAACACGCCGAACTGGCCGACTACCTGGCCGGCATCGGCGCCGCGCTCGGCGTGCCGGTGCGGCTGCTGCGCTGGTCCACGGCCGAGCTGGCCGCGCGGCTGCGCGACGGCGACGCGGGCGACTGGGACTTGTTGCTCGGCACCGCCGCCACCGCGCCGCTCGAGCGCATCGATTTCGGCGCCCTGCCGCGCGAGGCTGTGGCCGACGATCGCCGCTGGTTCAGCCCGTCCGGCTTCGTGCCGGCATTCTGTCTGCTACGACCCGGCGGCGATCGCCGCAGCCGGGCTCACGCCGCCGGCCTCGTGGCAGGCACTGGCCGAGCCGGGCTGGCACGGCCGCGTGGCGCTGCCCGATCCGTCGCGCTCGGGGGCGGGTTATCTGCATCTGAGCGCATTACTGGAAACGCTCGGCGAGGCGGCTTGGACGAGCGTGGCCGAGCTCGCGGCGCGAAACCCGGAGATCGGCGGCTCGTCCACCGCGCCACTCGATGCGCTGCGGGAAGGCCGTGCGCCACTCTCCGTGACCGTCTCGACGGCCGCCACGCGCGACGCTACGAGTACGAGGTGTTCGGCTACCGCGCCGGCTCCGCGCACGGCGTACTGGCACAGCGCGCGCTCGACTGGATGCTGTCTGCCGAGGCCGCCGCCATCAGCCGATACTATGGCAAAGTGGTGCCGGGCGCGGCCCGGGCGTCGGCCGCCGATACCACGCACGAGCCGGCGCTCGCGGCCGTGTCGCCGGCCGAGGAAGCCGGCGCCGCGCCCCTGCCCGAACTCGCGCCGCTCGATCTGGCGCGGGCCGCAGCCACGCGTGCCGCACGCCTCGCGCGCTGGCGCTCCCTCCACCTCCATCCCACTGCGCCATGACCGATTCCATTTCCCCCGAGGCCGGCCCTGCACCGACCGAGCGCCTCGATGTCGGCCGCCTGTGGATGCTCTACCTGATGTTCGGCCTGTACGGCGTGCAGCAGGGCATGCTCGGCCCGGCCATGCCGTTCGTGCGCGCGGAGCTCGGCCTCGACCTGCGTGCGGTCGGCCTGCACTTCGCCGCCTACGCGCTCGGGCTGGTCGCGATCGGCCTGCCCTATCGCTGGCTCACGCGGCGCCGGCTGCCCACCGGGATCGGCCAGATCGCGATCCTCTCAATCGTGCTCTCGAGCGGCCTGTTCTCGCTTGCACGCTCGATGCCCATCACGCTGATGGCAGCCGGTGCGATGGGCCTGTCTGGGGGGCTCGTGCTGGCCATCGGCCAGGCCAAGCTCGGCGCGCGTTATCGCGAGCAGGCCGCCTCGCGGCTGGTGGAAGCGCACGTGGTGGCCGGGCTGTGCGTGCTCGGCGGCGCGCTGCTGATTGGCGGCGCGACCTCGGCCGGCGCCTCCTGGCGCGTCGCACCGGTGGTGGTGGCGCTGATCGCGGTGCTGCTGGCCGCGTGGCCGATACCGGCCTATCGCCACGACGAGGACGCGCCCGGCCGGCCTGTGCTCGATGGTGCCGCAGGCACGGCGGGCACGCCGCTGATGAGCCTGTGGGTGCTGGTGATCCTCGGCATCTCGGCCGAATGGGGCGTGGGCTTCTGGGGCGCCGAGTACCTGAAGGACACCGTGGCGGGCAATGCCTCGGCCGCCGCCACGCTGATGAGCGTCTACTTCGGCGGCACCGTGGCGGGCCGCCTCGCCAGCAGCGCGCTGCTGCGCCGGCTGCGCCCGCTCACGCTGCTGTGGCCACAGTCGCGCTCGGCGCGATCGTGGTCTTCGGCGCGCTGCATGCCACCCGCGAGCTGATCGCCACCACCGTGCTCACCGCCCTGCTCGGCGCCTGTCTCGGCAACTTTTCCCCGCTGATCCTCGGCGCGGCGATACGCGCCGCGCCCGATGCCGGGCCCACGCTGAGCGCGCGCGCCTCGCAAGCGGTGGGTGTCGCGCTGTTCATCGCGCCATTCCTGCTCGGCATGCTGTCGGAGCAGATCGGCATGCGCGCCGCGTTCTCGCTGCTGGTGGCGTGCCCGCTCGTGATGCTGCCGTTTCTACCCGGGCTTCGCGAGGCACGATTCGGCACCGCCCATTCCCATGCCCCCGAAAGAGTGTCCACGAAGTGAGCGACATCACGTTCCTGTTCGATCTCGACGGCACGCTCGTCGATACCGACGCGCTGCACCTGAACGCCTACAACACGCTGCTCGCGCGCTGGCAGCGCGCGATCGATCTCGACTACTATAAGACCCACGTGATGGGTTTTCCCGACGACATGATCTTCGGTGGACTGTTTCCCGGCATGCCGACCGCCGAGTTCACCGCGCTGGCCGCCGAGAAGGAGCGGCTGTTTCGCGCCCAACTCGGCGCACGCGACGCAGCGGTGATCGTAAGGCGGGCTCGGGTCATTCCCGAACCATAGCCAAGCGCCCGGCACGATGGGGTTACATC
>JAYFRU010000067.1:0-10899 GCA_040946965.1 Burkholderia sp.
TGGTGGGTCACCAGGCAGGCGCCCACCACCGCCTCGACGAAGGCCTCGGGATCGGCCAGCGAGGTGGCGATGCCGACCGGCGTGATGCGCATCGCCGCGCCGTTGGTGGTGCCGAAGCGGCCCGCCAGCGACACGTCCTCGCCGTCGACGATGGCCTGCGTGGCGCGCCGCGTGGAAGGGCCGAGCAGGTCCAGCGAGCCGCGCGCCTTCATGTCGGCCTCCCAGGCGATCAGGCGCCGCGCGAACTCGAGCGGCGCGATCGCGCCCTGCCCGTCCACCAGCAGTTGCGCCACCAGCACCGCCTGTTCGGTGTCGTCGGTGATCGCGCCGGCGCGCATGTTCGGCGCGATCGGCTGGTCCGGGCCCGCGTCGAGCAGGCCGGTGACACGGCCGAAGCGCGCGCGGATCGTCTCGCGGCTCAGGGCCTGGGTCGGCATGCCGAAGGCATCGCCCAGCGCGAGGCCGTAGAAGGCGCCGCGCGCGCGGTCCAGGCGCGCGGCATCGGCATCGGCATCGTCTAGGCGGGGAAACGAATCAGTACGGTCGATCGACATCAGAATTCCAGGTGCAGGGCAAAGTGGGCGGGGTCGAGCAGGCTCACCACGTACTCGATCACGCGGTTCTCTCGGTCGCGCGTGAGGCGCCGCGAGCGCAGGAAGGGCGTGCCGGCGCGGCGCTTGAGCAGCCGCGCGTCCTCGGCCTCCAGGCCGACCACCTCGGCCCATTGCTCGCCGTGGTCGGCCACCATGCCGTGCTCGGCCAGCGTGCGGTTCAGCGAGCCGCCCACCAGCCCTTCCAGCGGCAGCGCGGCCAGTTCGTCGGAGAACGGCAGGCGGCTGCGTTCGAGCGAGATATGCGCGGCCGCGTCGCCGATCACGCGCATCCGGTCGATCGCCACGAAGCGCGCGCCGGCCAGGCCCAGCTCGGCGGCCAGCGCCTCGTCGTCGATGATCGCGATCTGCAGCAGCTTGGTCTGCGCGCTGCCGCCGGCGCGCTCCAGCGCGGTGGTCCAGCCCAGCGAGCCGTCGATGGTCTGGCCGTGGAAGGTCACGAAGGAGCCGATCCCGCCGCGCCGCGTGATCAGGCCGCTGCTGGTGAGCAGGTCGAGGCCCTTGCGCACCGTGTTGCGGCTCACCGCGAAGCGCTCGACCAGCTCGCTCTCGCTCTCGAGCTGCTGGCCATAGGGCAGCCGCCCGCTCAGGATGTCGCGCTCGAGCTCCGCGGCCACCCGGTGTGCCTTGGAACGCCCGACCTCGGAGGTCCTGGCCGATTTACGCACCATCTTCTGTCTCCTGTCAGCAAGTGCCGCGCGCTCCCGGCTTCCGGTAGCGGAAAGCCGTTCGCGCGTCGCAAAAGGTACAAGTATGCACAGGTTTGACGACAGGCGGCGCCGGAAGGTGGAACGGGACGGACGCATGGTGGTGACGGAAGCTCGGCGCACTCGCTGCAACGATGGATGGACAGGATCGGGAAACGCGGGCGGCGGCCTCAGAAGCGATGCACCATGCCGAGCTGGAAGCCGCGCGCATCGGCGCCCGGATAGGCCAGCGGCAGGCCCGCGTTGGCGGAGCCGGCCAGCCGGTACGAGGCATCGCCGCGGTTCTGCAGGAACGACAGCGCGCCATACAGCGAGGTGCGCCTGGAGACCGTGTAGGTGTAGAGCGCGGCGACCTGCCGGGCGTTGGCGCCCTGCCCCGTCTCGTCATGCAGGTAGGTGCCGCCCAGCGACAAGGCCTGCGCGGGCGTCACCTGGTAGAGCGCGGAGATGCCGTAGATATTCACGTCGAGGCCGATATCGACCCACTTCGCGCCGCTCCAGCCGAGATAAATCGTGGTCTTGCCGATCTGGTAGCCCGCGCCCACCTCGGCGGTGCGATCGAGCGTGCTGTTGTCGGCGCTGCGCACGGCCTGGGCCGCCGCGATCGCCGAGAACGGGCCGCGCGCGTACGTGACGTCGGCCTGGTAGCTGGCGCCGCCCGAGCGCAGCCCGCCCGCGTCGCCGAAACCGACATAGACGCTGAACTGCAGGCCCGACAGCGAGGGCGACGTATAGGACACCGTATTGCTGGTGCGCACCGCGTAGGTTTCCATGTTGCTGAAACCGGAAGCCTGGGTGGCCGCGCCGAACGCGTCGAGCCCGCCCTGGTCGTTGAACAGCGGCGAGTTCTGGCGGCCCACGTGCAGCTCGCCCCAGTCGCCGCCCAGGCCGACCCAGGCCTGGCGGTTGAACATCGAACCCGGCGTGGCGAAGCTGCCGTCGTTCGGGTTGAAGCCGTTCTGCAGGTCGAAGCTGACGTAGTTGCCGCCACCGATATCCTCGTGCCCGCGCAGCCCGATCCGGCTGGCCCACTGCCCCGACGAGCCGATCGCCGCGGTGTAGCCGTTGCCGGTGTTCACGTACTGGAAGAACTCGTCGATGATGCCGTACAGCGTGACGCTCGAATCGGCATGGGCGACGAGCGGCAGCAGGCCGGCGGCGAGCGCGAACGTCAGACGCGACAGACGGAAGGACATCGTGGAACCCTGGTCGGATGGGATGCGGTCGTATCGGACCGGCCTGTTCCCATAAAAATTACATGTAGGAACAGGCGCAAAATTAAGGTTCCAATTTGAACAAGTCAAGCTCGCATCGCTAGGGGAAAACCGCAGGGGCCCTGCCCCGGTTTCCTCGGAGGAAAGCCGGGCGAGGGGCGGCACGCGCCGCTCCGGACGCGGTCGGGCCGCGACAGCGAGAGGCGGGAAGCAGCAGCGGGAAACAGGAAGAGGCAGGAACGGCGCCGGCAACGCGGCGAGGCGAGAACGGCGGAAAAAGGCAGGCGGGGAACGAGACGGGAGACGTGAGACGGGAAAAGGATCAGGCGGGAAACCGCCGGCACGCATGGGCCGGCGGTTCGAACCGCGCGGGCGGGATCGGGATCAGGCCACCAGCGAACCCTCGGCCGCGCCGGTCATGCGATGCAGGGCGATCTGGCGCGCCTCGTCGAGCGTGGCGGCCACCTCCACCGGCACCCCGAAGGCACGCTCGATGCCCGGCGCCTGTTCGCGCGCGGCCTCGCGCTCGACCGGATCCGGCTCGATCGACACCAGCGCGCGGCAGACCGCGGCCAGCGCCTCGCGGTTCTGCTTGAGCCAGAGGCCGCGCTGCTTGCGGTCCTCGTGCGTCTCCTCGGGGCGGCCGGCCGGGAAGATCATCACGAACGGCATGCCGATCCGCAACAGGGTCTGCATCTCGTCCTCCCAGCGCATCGCGTAACCGTCCTCGATCGCCTCGTTGCGCATCAGGACGAAGGGAAATTCGCGCAGGTCGAAGATGCGCAGCGCCGGGGTGCTGGTATATCGGGTAGTCATGGTGAAGGCTCCATCGGATTCGGGTTTGGCAACCACACGAGGAGCATTGTTGGCTGGCGGCAGGCAAAGCTGATAATGTCGTTTGGTCAAAAAATAATGAATTCCGGCCATGACCTCCAACCCGGCTTCCTCCACGCCCGACGGCAGCTCGCTGCGCCACGACGCCATCGAGCGGCTCGACGGCCCGGTCCTGATCGGCCTGCCCGGCGGCGAGCGCCACGGCCCGCACGCTTATCGCCTGGGCACGCGCGAGATCGACTGGCACCAGCACCGGCGCGGCCAGGTGTTCTGCATCGAGAGCGGCTGCGTGCATGTGCGCACCCCGCACGGCTCCTGGCTGCTGCCGCCGCACCGGGCCGGCTGGATTCTGCCCGGGGTGACGCACAAGGTCAGCATCAGCGGCGCGCTGAGCGGCTGGAGCGTGGCGATCGCGCCGGCGGCGAGCCGCGTGCTGCTCGACGAGATCCGCCGCGCGCCACACGAGCCGCTGCACTTGCCGATGCCGGCCGACCGGCGTCCGCTGAAGATCGCCCGGCGGATCCTGGCGCAGCCGCACGAGGGCCGCACGCTGGAGGACTGGGCGCAATGGGCGGGCTTGTCGGCACGCACGCTGAGCCGGCTGTTCCAGGCCGAAACCGGCACCAGCTTCGCGCAGTGGCGACAGCAGGCGCGCCTGACGCTGGCGCTGGAACGCCCGGCCGGCGGCGAGCCGATCGCCAACGTGGCCGATGCGCTCGGCTATGCCACGCCGAGCAATTTCATCGCGATGTTCCGCCGCGCGTTCGGCGATTCGCCCGCGCACTACTTCGCGCGGCAGCGCGAAGGCTGAGGTCGGGCCGCGCGCGTCGACACGGCGCTGTCGGGAAGAAGGGCCGCGCGCGAGGCGTGCGCGCGGCGCGTTGCCCGTGCGGGATGTGCCAAGCAACCGTGCGGCACGCTAGAGCAGCACCACCTCGTGCTTGACGGCGCCCGGCTCGTCCTCGCTGCCGCTCGCGCCGGCCGCCTCGCGTTCGGAGACGATGCGCCCCGGCACCTCGGCCGCGAGCCGGCCGCACTTGAGCCATTCCAGCACCAGCGGCCAGAGCTTGGCCTCGAAACGGCTGTGGAAGAAGGCGAAATGGCCGATCTCGGTTTCGCCGGCCAGCGCCGGCGTCAGGCGCAGATGCGTGACGCGGCTGTGGGTGAAGTAGCGCAGCAGCCGTTCGATCGCGGCGATCGTGCCGAACGGGTCGTCGCTCACGCTGACCGCGAGGATCGGCGCGCGCAACGCCGTGAAGCGCCGCACCAGCGCGCCGCGCTCGCGCTCGCCGCGCCGGATCGGCGCGCGCCGGTAGGTCTGCTCGAAGGCGGCGCGGCTGCGGCTCCAGGACAGCGCCACGCCGCGCGGCGTGTCCTCCATCCAGCCGAGCCGCCGCGCCGGGAAATAACCGCACAGCGCGGTCAGCAGCGGCATCACCAAATGCCATTTCCACAGCATCGAGACCATGCTGCGCGGCGCGTAATCGCGCCAGTGCGCGTACTGAGCGCCCATCGTGAAGACGCGGCGCACCAGGTGGTTGGAGGGCGCCAGGCCGAGCGCGAACCCGCCGATGCTGTGCGCGACCACGTCGATCGGCTGCCCCGGGAAGGCCGCCGAGGCATGGCGCAGCACCGCCTCGGTATCGCGCTCGCCCCAGTCCAGCCAGCTCGCCTCGAGCCGCGCCAGCGCGCGCGGGCGCGACTCGCCGATGCCGCGGTAGTCGTAGACGATCACGTCGCAATCGTTGCGGTGCAGCCAAGCCGCGAAGCGAAAGTAGTAGCGGCAGCGCACCGAGGTCGCCGCGTTGATCACCACCACCGCTCGCGGGGCGATCGGATCGGGCGGCGTGGCGTGGCGCCAGACGAAACCGCGGATCGGGTAGCCGTCCTCGGTGGCGATGGTGACCGGTTCTGGCCCGGCGCTGGAGGTATCCATGTCGTGCGTGTGTCCAATCGTGTCAGTTATTTTCCTCACATGCTCTCGGCGCATGTCGTGCCCATTCCGCTTAATCGCGATCCGGGCCCTGATCGCTATTGCACTTGACCACCCCGGTTAACTCAATCAATCTTCTCGCATTGATCGCATGAGGCTCGCGCATGACAGTCCCGCTCATCAAACTTCCTTCGCTCGACCTGGTGCGCGGCTACGTGGCCGTCGGTCGGCGCATGAGCATCACGCTCGCGGCCCAGGATCTGTGCCTCACGCAATCGGCCGTGAGCCGTCAGGTGAATGCGCTCGAGGAAACGCTCGGCACCCGCCTGTTCCATCGCGGCTACCGCTCGATCTCGTTTACGCCCGAGGGCGAGCGCCTGTTCCACGCCGCTGACGACGCGGTGCGCCAGTTGCAGGAGAGCATCGAGACGCTGCTCCACCCCAGGGCGCGCCAGCCCGTCACCATCACCACCAGCATCGGCGTGGCGGGCCTGTGGCTGCTGCCGCGGCTCGGCGAGCTGCAGCAGGCGCATCCCGGCGTCGACCTGCGAGTGGCCGCCACCGACAAGCTGCTCGACCTGCGCGCCGAGGGCATCGACCTGGCGATCCGCTATGCTGCGGCCGACCATGCACCGGCCAGCTCGGTGCGGCTGTTCGACGAAACCATCGTGCCGGTCGCGCACCCCTCGCTGGGCATCGCCGCGCTGGATGCCGACACGCTGGCGCGCCATGCCCTGCTCGAGTTCGACGGGCCGCGCCGCCCGCTGCTGCAATGGGCCGACCATCTCGGCGCGCTCGGCCTGGAGGCCGCCCAGCGGCGCGGCGTGCTGCGCTTCAATCAATACGACCAGGTGATCCAGGCCGCGCTGGCCGGGCGCGGCATCGCGCTGGGGCGCGTGGCCCTGGTCGCGCCGCTGCTGGCCGACGGCCGCCTCGCCGCGATCGGCGACGCCGACGCGCATCGCGCCACCGGCCACGCCTACTGGCTGCACCAGGTCGATCCCGAGCCGCGCGAGGACGTGCGCGCGGTGATCGACTGGATCCTGGCGGCCACGCCGGCCGGCGCCGTCGACGGCGCGCCTGCACGCGAGCCGGTCTGAGCCGGTCTGAGTCGCATTGGCCGGGTCAGCCGTGTTAGCCGGACCAACCACCCGAGCGGCCAGCACCTCCCTGGCCGCTCCCGCGCACGCGTCCCCCCTTGTCGGGACCGCTACCAAAGATGGTAGTTGCCGCTCGTGCGACCCGCTAGTGAAATCGTGGGCATCTCAACGACGGTCCCGCGCGTCGCCGGCATCGTGCCGCGCGCGCCGGGTCGCCCTCCCGGAGGATTGCCACGATGAAACACAGCCAGCCAGCGCTCGCTCTCTCCTTGCTGTTCGCCGCGCTCGCCGCGGGCGTCGCCTCGGCCGCCGACACGCCCGCCTCCAAGGACGCCGCCGCGCCGCGCGTGGTCCGGATCGCCGGCTTCGGCGCCGAGTCCGGCGTGCTGCGCCCGTTCGGCGTCAACAGCGAGGCGGCCCTGCGCGCCGCCGCCAAGGAGATCAACGCGACCGGCGGCGTGAAGCTCGGCGACGGCGCGCACGCGCGCATCGAGATCAGCTACCACGACGACAACTGCACCCCAGCCGAAGGCGTCGACATCGTGCGCCGCCTGGCCGCCACCGATGCGCTGATCGCCGTCGGCACCACCTGTTCGCCGGTGGTGCAGGCGGTGTTCGGCTCGCTGCAGAAGAAGGCCGGCGACGCCGCCGATTCGGGCCTGCGGATCCCGGTGTTTACCGACGTGGCGATGAAGATCGGCCTGGCCCGGACTTCCGACTGGTCGTTCCGCAACATCCCGGACGAGAACGCGATGTATTCGGACCTGTTCGCCTGGGTGCGCCGTGAGCATCCCGAGGCGCGCACGCTGTACGGCGGCGTCGAGCAGAACTTCGTGCACTCGAACCAGACCTGGTACCAGGTGATGAAGCCGCGCGCGCAGGCGGCCCGCTTCGAGGTGCTCGGCGAGACCCGCTGGCTGCTCGACGACACCAGCTTCGCCGAGCAGGTGCGTGACATCAAGCAGAAGAACGCCGACGTGGTAGTGGTCTCGGCGCACCCGTATTCGGCCTGCGGCGTGCTCAAGGAGATGCAGCGCCAGGACGTGCACCCCAAGGTGCTGGTGGGCCTGACCAGCAGCTCGACGCCGGAACTGCTGAAGATCTGCGGCAGCGCGGCCGAGGGCCTGGTGATCCCGACCAGCTTCGCGCCGATCAACGCGCGCGCCGAACGCGCCGCCAAGGACACCGCCGGCTACGGCGGCTACGCGGACCTGCACAGCATGGCCGCCTACGAGATCCTCTACATGATCAAGACCGCGATCGAGACGCAGGGCGTGCTGGCCAGGCCAGACAGCGTGCAGGCCGATCGCGACCGGCTGCGCCAGGGCCTGGCCGGGATCCGCACCGCCGACGGCCTGCTCGGCCCGGTGGGCCGCACCCCCGAGCGCGAGTCGATCAAGCCCTTCGTGCTGGTGCAGGCGCGCAACGACGTCTGGCGCGTGATCGAGCAGCCCGCCGCGCCCCAGCCGTGAGGCCGCCGCTGGTCGAACTGCGCGGGCTCGGCCGCCGTCATGGTGGGCTCGCCGCGCTCGAGCCGCTCGATCTCGAGATCGACGTGGGGCAGACGCTGGGCCTGATCGGGCCGAACGGCTCGGACAAGAGCACCACGCTGGGCTTGATCGCCGGCACGCTGCGGCCCAGCGCGGGACGCATCCGCATCGGCGCGCACGACCTCACGCACGAACCCGCCTGGCGACGCGTGGCGCACGGCGTGGCCTGGACCTGGCAGCAGCCGCGCGTGTTCACGCGGCTGTCGGTCGAGGACAACCTGGCCGCGCCGGGGCGCGCGGCCGCCGAGGCCGCGCTCGAGTTCGCCGGCCTCGCGCACCGGCGCCGCGCGCTGGCCGGCAGCCTGACGTTCTCCGAGCGGCGCCGCCTCGAATTCGCGCGCGCCTTGAGCACCCAGCAGCGCCTGCTGCTGGTCGACGAGCCGGCCTCGGGGCTCGACGCGGTCGAGATCGAGGCACTCTGTGCGCGCGGCGTGACGATCGTGCTGGTCGAGCACCGGATCGGCCTGGCCGACCGCGTGGTGGTGCTGGAGAACGGCCGCGTGCTGGCCCAGGGCAGTCCGTCGCGCGTGCTCGCCGACGCGGCCGTGCAGCGCGCCTGGCTGGGCGGCGCGGCGAGCGCGACGCATGCCGACGCGGGGACCTGAGATACTCGCCCTGCTGTTCGACGCGCTTGCGCTCGGCGCCGCCTATGCGCTGCTGGCCAGCGGCTTCACCCTGCTGTTCGGCGTGCTCGGGCGCGTCAACTTCGCCTATGGCGCGACCGTGATGGTCGGCCTCTGCGTGGCGATCCGCGCGAGCGCCGCGCTGCCACCGGTGCCGGCCTTCCTGCTCGCGCCGCCGATCGCGCTCGCCGTGACGCTGGCAGCCAATCGCTACGTCGACCTGCTCTGCTTCGCGCCGCATCGGGAAGGCTCGGGCCTCACCGCCACGGCCGCCAGCTTCGCGGTCTGGATGCAGCTGGAGGAAGCCGGCTCGCATCTGCTGAGCGCCCATGCCAATCCCTGGCCCTCGCCGTTCGCGAGCCTGCCCGCCAGTTGGCAGGCGCTGCCGCTGCGCGCCGAGCACCTCGTCGCGCTGGCCTGCGCGACGCTGGTGGCGATCGGCGGGCGCCGCCTGATCCGTCGCACGCGTTTCGGGCTCGCGCTGCGCGCCGTGGTCGACGATCGCGCCGCCGCCACGCTCTCGGGCGTCGACGTGCGGCGCGTGTCGCGGCGCGTGGTGGCGCTGGCCGCCGCGCTCGGCGCCCTGGCCGGCTGCCGCCTGATCGCCGGTATCCATTGGCCAGGTCAGCGCGATGTTCGCGATGTGGGCCACCCTCAAGGGGCTGGCCGCTGCGGTGCTCGGCGGCTTCGGCTCGCTGCCGGGCGCGGTGGCCGGCGGTCTCGCGCTGGGCCTGGCGGAGGCCGCGCTGCAGGCGCTGTTCGGCGCGCCGGCGCGCGAGCTCGGCGGCGACCTGCTGCTGTTCCTGGTGCTCTGCCTCTGCCCCGGCGGCCTGGTCTCGCTGCTGCCGGGCCGCCGCACGCCCGGCGCGCATCCCTTCAGCCGCGCCGGAGCCGAGCGATGAGCCTGCTCACCAACCTCGGCCTGCTGTCCTTTCTCGCGCTGTCGACCTACGTGCTGGCGATCGGCGCCTGCCTGGGCGCCTCCTGCACGGTACTGGGAGGCTGGCCGCTCGGCGCCGCGTTGCCGCTGGCCGCGGCGGCCGGCACGCTGGCCGGCCTGCTGCTGCGCCTGGCCGGGCTGGGCTTCTCGCTGGCCACGCTGGCGGCCGCCGAGACCGTGCGCCAGTTGCTGCTGATGCTGCGCCTGCAACGCCCCGGCCCCGACGGCGAACCGCTCGGCCCCGACGGCGACGAGGGCTTCGCCGGCATCCGCTACGTGTTCGAGCACGGCATGAACCCGGGGCAGGTGGCCCTGCTGGTGTGGGCCACGCTGGCGCTGGTGCTGGCGGGCCTGCTCGCGCTCGAACGCACCTGCGGCGGCCGCGCGCTGCGCATGGCCGGCGAGGATCCAGCGCTGGCCGGCGCCCTCGGCATCGACGTGCCTCGCGTCAAGCTCGCGGCCGCCGCCCTGGCCGGCGCGATCGCCGCGATCGGCGGCGCACTCTACGCGCACTGCAGCACCTACATCGAGCCCGACAACTTCGACGTGATGATCGGCATCCACGGGCTCGCCTACGCGCTGATCGGCGGGCTCGGCTCGCCGTTCGGGCCGCTGCTCGGCGTCACGCTCGACCTCGGCCTGCTGGAAGGCACGCGCCTGTTCCATGGCTACCGGATGATCGCCTTCGGCGGCCTGGTCACCGCAGTACTGATGCTGCGTCCGCGCGGCCTGCTCGACGAGGCGCTGCTGGCGCGCTGGCGCGCGGTCCTGCCCGCGCGGCGCCATGCGCGAACGCCGCATCGCGACCCCAGCCCCGGGGCCGTCCCCAAGCCAACGGAGAACGCATGAACCCGTCCCGTCGATTCATTTCGATATCCGCATCAATGGCCGCGATTGCCTGCCTAATCGCGTGCCTTGCCGCAGCACCCGCGACTTGCGCGGCCGGCAGCTCGCCCGAGGCACGCATCGCCTGCACGCGCGCCGGCGCCCAGGACGGCAGCTACGACTGCACGATCCGGCTCGCCACGGCCGGCGGCGAAGCGCTGCGCGACGCGCGCTTCACGGTCACGGCCGACATGCCCTCGAAGCCGATGGCCCACAACCTGGCCCCCATCGCCGCACGGCCCGAGCCTGGCAGCCCCGGCGTCTACCCGCGCGCGCCTCGCGCTCGAAATGCCGGGCGTGTGGCTGCTGCGGCTCGACTTCAGCCAGCCGCCGCGTCGCGCGCGTCTCGCATACGATCCCTTTCATGCACCTCGCGCATGTCAAGCGTGCCGCATTCTCACTTGATGCGCGGGGGCGCACCGCGCTTACTCACAAGTCAGTAATTTAGCGGACAAATCGGGACCATTGGCACCACGACATTGTCGCAGTTTTTCATGAAGAG
>JAYFRU010000068.1:0-10829 GCA_040946965.1 Burkholderia sp.
ATGCTTGTCCGTACTTCGCCACTTCTCGTCCTCATAGTGCCCCCGGATTTCAAGATCCTATCCAGGCGACAACTATTCTGACGCGGGGGGAATCTGAAAAATAGCGTTTTCCCATCACACTTTTCCGCGAAGACCCGAAATGTTCATGTTCGTGCTCCTTGTTTCAGGCCGGCTGCCTGGCGGCGCCGGCCATGCCGACCAGCCGCGCGCGCACCAGGTCGTTCGGGCGCACGCACAGCGTGCCGTTCACCACGATGCGTTCGCCCGGCGCCAGGCCGGCCACGATTTCACGCAGGCCGTCGTGCAGCCCGCCCGCACCGTGCGGTAGCGGATGCGGTTCGACGCATCGACCACCAGCACGTACTTGCGCGACTGGTCGGTGCCGATCGCCGCGTCGTCCACCAGGATCGCGTCGTGGGCGCGACCGCCGCCCACCTTCACGCGCGCATAGAGGCCCGGCACCAGCGCGCCGTCCGTATTGGCGAAGCTGGCGCGCACCCACACCGTGCCCGAGCCGGTGTCGAGCCGCTTGTCGACCGAGGCGATCGCGCCGTCGCGCGAATAGCCGTTTTCGTCGGCCAGGCCGAGCGCGACCGGCACCTGCGCGTCGCGGTCGTGGCCGAGGTATTGCAGGTAGGTCTGCTCGTCGACCTCGAACGAGGCGTAGATCGGCGAAACCGAAACCAGGGTGGTCAGGAGCGGGGCGTTGGCGCCGGCGCTGACGGTATTGCCGGCTGTCAGTTCGGCGCGCGACACTCGCCCCGTCACGGGCGCGACGATGCGCGTATAGCCCAGATCGATGCGCGCGGCTTCCAGCGCTGCCCGCGCCGCCTTCACGCCGGCGGCGGCCTTGTGCGCGGCGTTCTGCTGCTCGTCATAGTCGCGCCTGGCGATCGCGTTGTCGCCGATCAGGCGCTCGGCGCGTGTCGCTTCGGTCGAGGCGTAGCCGGCCCGCGCGAGCGCGGCGGCGAGCTGCGCGGTGGCACGGTCGACGGCGGCCTGGTAGGGGCGCGGGTCGATCGTGAACAGCGGATCGCCCTTGCGGACCAGCGCGCCGTCGCGGAAATGGACGGCCACGATGGTGCCCGATACCTGCGGCCGCACCTCGACCTGGTCGACCGTCTCGAGGCGGCCTGTGTAGCTCTGCCAGTCGGTGATGCCGCGCGAGATCACCACGGCGGCGTCGACGTCGATTGTTGCGGGGGCGCCGGCCGCCCGCGCCTCGGCCAGCGGCGTGCCGCCGGGACCATGCAGGATGCCGATCGCGGCGGCGGCGCCGGCCACGGCCGTCAGCCGCTTCCTGGGTTGCGTCAACATGAGAGGATTCCTTATCAAATTGATGTGGAGATCAAGAATTCGTCACGTCCGTATTGCGGTCGGTCGCCCATCGGGCGGCGCGCGAAATCAGGTCCGCAGCGTTGGCCGAAGTAGGGAGTTGGCGGTCGCGGCGATAAAGCCGGCGGGAGTGGTTTCTTTGTCTCCCGATGAGCGACAGTGGCGGGGAGTGCGAGGGCTGCGGGCCGAAGGCCGGCCGCGAGGGGAAGGCGGGGGCTCGAACGCAAACACCGCCGCGCCGCTTGGCGCGGCGCGCGCGCCACCGCCTCGGCCAGCGCATCGACATAGGCGTCGCCGATGCCGTGCTCGCGCAGCGCCGCCTGCAGCCGGAACAGGTAGTCGGCGTTGCTGCCGATCGGGCCGGCCGCCTGCGCGATCAGCGGCGCGACCGTGGCCACCGAGGCGTCGCGTTCGTACTGCTCGCGGTTCGGGTCGGCCACGAAGGCGATCGCGTGGGCCTGGCTGCCGTCGTTGAGCCGCACCGTGGCCCAGGTCGGCCGATACGAGCCGAGCACCATCTCGCGAATCCACACCAGCCGCAATTCCTCGACCAGGCGCTCGGCATGCAGGCGCAGCGCGATGCCGGTGGTGTCGCCGCCGGGCTCGAGCGCGAGCATGCGTCCCGGGCGCTCGCAGCCGGCGCGGCCGGCCAGCATGCGCAGGCAGAAGCTGCGATGCCAGCCTTCCAGCCGCGCGATGCGATGCGCGGCGAATTCGATGGCGGGATTCCAGATCAGCGATCCGTAGCCGAATACCCAGACCTCGTCGGCACCGGCCGGCCGCTCGCGCAGCGTGGCGTCCAATGAAACGTCGATGCGCTCGGGCGTCCAGAGCCCCGGCACCGCTTCGAACTGTTGGCGGTAGGCACCGGTCTGGATCGCTTGTCTGGTCAACATGGCATGGCCTGTCGTGAAGGAAGGCCGTGGCGCGGCGGTTGGCGCGGTTGGTGGCGCGCGCCGTCGCGGCATGGCGGATGTTCGACAGTATCGCGATTGCGGCGGCGTGGATAAACCGTTGCGAGGGAAACAGATTGGCCTGCCTGCGGCGACAATCCCTCAATGCCGGTATCGGCGGGCCAGGCCTGCCGCCCTCAGAATGAAAAGAGCCGCCCCTGCCCCGAGATCACCGATTCGAAATCGTCTTTCAGGAACGGCAGGATCCCGTCGGCGACGGGTTGCAGCTGCCGGCTCAGGTAGAACGCGTAGTCGATCGGCGAGCGCATGGTCTCGAGCGGTTCGGGGCCGGCGGTGGTCATCACATAGCTGATCCAGCCGCCGCGCTGGTATTGCAGCGGGCGGCCCAGCTCGCGGTTGTACTCGTCGGCGGTGCGCGCGGCGCGCACGTGCGGCGGCACGTTGCGCTGGTACTCGGCCAGCGGCCGGCGCACGCGCTTGCGATAGACCAGCTCTGCATCGAGTTCGCCGGCCAGCACGCGGCGCACCGTATCGCGGATGAAATCCTGGTAGGGCTCGCGGCGGAACACCCGCGTGTAGAGCTCGCGCTGGAACTGCTGCGCGAGCGGCGTCCAGTCGGTGCGTACCGTCTCCAGGCCCTTGAACACCACGTCCTCGCCGCTGTCGGCGTCCAGCGCGAGGCCCGCGTAGCGCTTCTTGCTGCCTTCCTCGGCGCCGCGCACGGTCGGCATCAGGAAGCGCAGATAGTGCCGCTCGTATTGCAGCTCGAGCGCGCTGTCGAGCCCGAAGCGCTCGCGCAGGTGGGTGCGCCACCAGTCGTTCACCTGCGCAACGATCGCGCGGCCCTTGCGCTCGGCCTCGCCGTCCTGGTGCGCCTCGCGCAGCCAGACGAAGGTGGAATCGGTATCGCCGTAGATCACCTCGTAGCCCTGCGCCTCGATCAGCTCGCGCGTGCGATGCATGATCTCGTGGCCGCGCATGGTGATCGAGGAGGCCAGGCGCGGGTCGAAGAAGCGGCAGCCCCAGGAGCCGAGCACGCCATAGAAGGCGTTCATGATGATCTTGAGCGCCTGCGAGAGCGGCGCGTTGCGCTGGCGCTTGGCCAGGTCGCGGCCTTCCGAGATGCGCCGCACGATGTCGGGCAGGCAGTGCCGGTCGCGCGAGAAGCGTGCGCCCAGGAAGCCGGGCACCGAATATGCGTCGTCGGGCTGGGCCAGGCCCTCCACCAGCCCGACCGGATCGATCAGGAAGGTGCGGATGATCGACGGATACAGGCTCTTATAGTCGAGCACCAGCACCGAATCGTAGAGGCCGGGCCGCGAATCCATCACGAAGCCGCCGGGGCTGTTCTGGCCGGTCACGTCGCCGAGGTTCGGCGCCACGTAGCCGAGCCGGTGCATGCGCGGCAGGTACAGGTGCGTGAAGGCGGCCACCGAGCCGCCGGTGCGATCGGCCGCCAGCCCCGTGACGGTGGCGCGTTCGAGCATGAAGGACAGCAGGTCGGCCTTGGCGAAGATGCGCGTGACGAGTTCGCAGTCCTTGAGGTTGTAGTGCGCGAGCGCGGGCTTGTCCTCGTCGAAGCGGTGCTGGATCTCGTCCATGCGCGCATAGGGATTGTCGACCGCCTTGCCCTCGCCGAGCAGGGTCCGCGAGACGTATTCGAGGCTGAACGAGGGGAAGGTCCAGGTGGCCGACTTCAGCGCGTCGATGCCGTCGATGATCAGCCGTCCGGCCGCGCCCGCGAAGAAGTGGTCGGGCTGCTGGGCGTGCGCGCGCCAGTCGAGCACGCTGCCGTCGCGGCCCAGGCGCAGCGGCACGCCGCACTCCTGCGAATGCGCATGCAGCACGCGCAGGTCGAACTGGATCAGGTTCCAGCCGATGATCACGTCGGGATCGTGTTCGGCGAACCAGGCGTTGAGCCGTTCGAGCAGCGCGGGCCGCGTCTCGCAGTAGACCAGCTTCAGTGCCAGCCCGGCGGCGTCGCCGTTGGGCGGGCCGAGCATGAACACGTCGCGCTGCCCGCAGCCTTCGAGCGCGATCGAATAGAGTTCGCCGCGCGCGCTGGTCTCGATGTCGAGCGAGACGCAGCGCAGCGTCGGGCGGTAGTCGCTCTCGCTCTTCAGCTCGGTGTCGATCAGCAGCGCCTCGCCGGCCGGCGTGCCGCGAAAGCGCACCGGCGCGGTGATGAAGCGCTCCATCGCATAACGATCGGGCGGCGTGACGTCGGCCTCGTAGAGGTCGATGCCCTCGCGCGCCAGCCGTTTCTGCAGGGCGCCGAGATGCCGATGGCGCTTGCAATAGAGGCCGAGCACCGGGCGCCGGCGGAAATCGTGCAGCGCGAGCGGGCGCAGTTCCAGGCCGCTTTCGCCGGCCAGCAGGCGCTCGGCCGCCTCGCGCTGCTCGGCGGGCAGGAAGGCGACCGATTCCTGCGGGCGCAGGCGGACCCGGCGCGGACCCTGGCCGGTGGCGAGCCAGAATTCGATCTCGACGCCGGCGGCCGTGTCTCGCCAGTGGCGGGTCAGGATGAAACCCTGCTCGAAGTCAGTCAAAACCGGGGCTCGTCTTGGAGTGCTCAGGCGCGGGATTGTAGCGCTTGCGGGCAGGGGGCGCCCAGGGTGGCGCGCAGGGCAACTAACGGTCTGGCCTGGTGATCGCCGCCCGCGGCAGGGCCCGTCGCCGGCCCGAATGTTTGCCATAATTCACGTCGATCGATGCATGACGGGCCGCGTGCGCGCGGCCCACGCCGGAACAGCAAGGAACACCGTGGAACTGAGACAACTTCGCCATTTCGTAGCCGTCGCCGAGGAGGCGAACTTCACGCGCGCCGCCGAACGCTGCCATATCGTCCAGTCGGCGCTGTCGACCTCGATTCGTCTGCTGGAAGAGGAACTGGGTGCCAAGCTGCTGGTCCGCACCACGCGCCGGGTGAGCCTGTCGGCGGCCGGTGCGGTGTTCCTCGACAGCACGCGCCGCGCGCTCGACATCCTCGATCGCGCCGGCCTGGAAGTGGCCGACATCACCTCGGTGCGACGCGGCAAGCTCTCGATCGGCACCGTGCAGAGCCTGCCGCAGTTCCTCGAACTGCCGGGCCTGCTGTCGCGCTTCTACCAGGCGCATCCGGGCGTGGAGGTGCGGCTGGTGCAGGGCGGCGCGCTGGAGCTGAACGAGAAGGTGGGCGCGCGCGAACTCGACCTGGCGATCCTGCCGATCGAGGAGCGCAACGAACGGCTCGAATCGCACATCATCGCCTGCGACGAGATGGTGCTGGCTTGCGGCCGCGATCATCCGCTCGCCTCGGCCGGCTCGGTGCCGCTCGCGCGGCTGACCCGCGAGGCCTTCGTCGATTTCGTGCCGGGGCAGGGCACGCGCCGGCTGGTCGATCGCGGCTTCGCGGAAGCGGGCCTGCAGCGGCGCGTGGCCTTCGAGATCGGCGATCTCGACACGCTGCTCGACCTGGTCTGCCAGGGCCTGGGCATCGCCTTGCTGCCCGAGGACGTCGTGGTGCGCCGCCCCGAGATGCTGGCCTGCGTGCGGCTCGAACGCGCCGAGCTGTGCTGGGAACTGGTGGTCACGCACGCGGCCGCCGCGGGCGACGTCACCGAAGGGCTGGACCCCGCGCCGGCCGCCTTCCTCGAGATGCTGATGGCCGAGACGGCCGATCAACGCTGATCCCGACGATTCCGGTTGCCCGAAGAGGAACCGGTTCCTCTTCTCGATTCATTACCAGTTTCTTTCGTAATAATCGAAAGCTGTCGAATCGAGAACGAAATGATGCATGGCGCGCGCCCGATATCGGCTCCGCCGTGAGGGCGGGATCGCGCCGCCCCGCCCCTACCGGCGGGGCTGGTGCCTAACTGGTCATACATCTCACCTTTCGTCTGCCTAATCCCAAAAAGTGGCACGTGTCGTCCGAGGACGTGAACATGACACGGAATATTCTGGAAAGCTATTGAAGTCAAAACGAAAGAAATAAAATAACGATAATAATCAATGAGTTGTTAAATGAACTCAGACTGTCAAGTGCGGGTTTCAACATAAATGACACAGAGATTTCCCTAGGAATCTGAAATTCTGCATTGTTGGATTTAATGCGATCGTTATAGGATGTCTGACTAGATGAGGGGCTCCACAAGTACGCGGACAAGGCTCTTCATTTGGAGACCAGTCGCCGTCGACTCGCGGCCGCGACTGATAAGCGATCGTATCTGCCTGCGGGGTGCAGGCTTTGGAAACAGAGGGGACGCAATGAAGAAACGCATCATGGTGGCGGCAGCTACGCTCACCGGCCTGACCGCGGGCGTCGCGCACGCACAAAGCAGCGTGACGCTGTACGGTATCGTCGACACCGGCATCGGCTGGCAGAGCAGCCAGGCCGCGCTGGGCGCGACGGCAGGCGGCAAGTCGGTCGTCAAGATGGTCAACGGGATCTGGGCCGGCAGCCGTTTCGGCCTGAAGGGCTCCGAGGATCTCGGCGGCGGCCTGAAGGCGATCTTCCAGTTGGAAGAAGGCTTCAACAGCGCCACCGGCGCGCAATCGGTCTCGGGCCTGATGTTCAACCGCCAGGCCTATGTCGGCCTGCAGGACGCACGCCTGGGCGCATTCACGGCTGGCCGCCAGTACACCGCGTACTACACGCTGCTCTCGCCGTACAGCCCGACCACCTGGCTGACGGGCGCATACGGCGCGCACCCGGGTGATATCGACTCCCTGGATACGACGTACCGCATCAACAACTCGCTGGTCTACATGTCGCCGACGTACTACGGCTTCACGTTCGGCGGTTCGTATGCATTCGGCGGCACGGCGGGCAGCGTCAACAACGGCTCGACCTGGAGCGTGGGCGCGCGTTACGCGGTCGGCCCGGCAGGCATCGCGGTCGGCTTCATGCGCCTGAACAACTCGACGGTGGGCGGCGGTGCCTGGGGTGCGAACTCGACGGCATCGAACGGCGGCGCCGAGCCGAGCGTCTCGGGCATCAACAACGGCTACCAGTTCGCGGCCGCGCAGCAGCGCCTGGCCGTGACCGGCGGCTGGACCTTCAACTCGCAGTGGGACGTGACGGCTTCGTACTCGAACGTGCAATACATCCCGGGCTCGGGCTCGAAGTTCGCGAACACCGCGATCTTCAACACGGCCGGCGCGGTGCTGCACTTCAAGCCGACTCCGGCACTCGACCTCGCGGCTGGCTATAGCTACACGCGCGCCACGCTCGCCAACGGCGTGCAGCACGCAGCGTACTACCACCAGTTCAACCTGTCGCAGTACTACAACCTGTCCAAGCGCACCGGCCTCTACCTGCTGGAAGCGTATCAGCGCGCGGGCGGCCAGACGCTGGCCCTGGGCGGCAGCATCATCAACGCGACCGCCGACATCGGCGATGGCCAGAACAGCGCGCCGTCCTCGTCGCGTAGCCAGGTCGCCGTCGGCGCGGGCATCATCACGCGCTTCTGAGCGATGTATCACGGGGCGGCGTGAGCTGCCGCCCCGCGCGGTTCTCCGAGCTTCACATCCTCGATGGCCCGTCCAAGCGGGCCGTCCTTCGGCCGTCGTCGCGCTTTCGCGTGTCGACGGCATTTTTCCTGGTGCTGCCTGTTTTCCGCTTCGCGCGCGCGTCGAGCGCGAGCGCGGTGCCTTGCCTGACGATCCGTCATGGCGGCGATGACACGCGCGGCATGGTCGGGCCGCAGGTGCCGCCGCACAATCGTGATTCCGGCCATGCCGGGACGGTTGCGCCCGCAACCGTCGTTCCGTCAGGGAGGACATCCACATGACCGAGGCATCCACCGTTCTGATCGTCGGCGCGTCGCGCGGGCTCGGGCTCGCGCTGGCCGAGGAATATTGCCGGCGCGGCGCGCGCGTGATCGCGACCGTGCGCGGCCCGTCGCCGGCGCTCGACGCGCTGCGCGCGCGTCATCCCGAAACGCTGTCGGTCGAGGCCGGCATCGATATCGCCGATGCCGACAGCGCGCGCCTGCTGCGCGAACGGCTCGGCGCGCGCCGGCTCGACATCCTGTTCGTCAATGCGGGTATCGCGCGCTCGATCGGGCTGACGCCGGGTAATGCGCCCGAGGCCGATTTCCTGGAGATGATGCGCGTCAATGCGTTCAGCCCGGTGCGGCTGATCGAGGGGCTGGAGGAGAGCGTCGAGGCCGACGGCACCATCGCGATCATGTCCTCGGAGCTGGGCAGCATTACCAACAACCCCGGCGGCTGGGATCTCTACAGCGCCAGCAAGGCCGCGCTGAACATGCTGGTCAAATGCCATCTCGCGCATCGCCCCGACAATCGCCGCGCGCTGCTGCTGGTCGCGCCGGGCTGGGTGCGCACCGAAATGGGCGGCGAGAACGCGATCCTGTCGATCGAGGAAAGCATTCCGAAGGTGGTGGAGATGGTGGCGGCCCAGCGCGGCAAGGCGGGTCTGCGCTTCGTCAATCGCTTCGGCGAGACGCTGCCCTGGTGAGAAGCGACGCCGCGCTTGCCGCATCGAGCCGGTAGTCAATCGAATGGACTGCTTAGCAATCGGCGTGAATCCGGGAGGATGTGAAGAAGGAATTATCGAGCGCGGGTTGCCAATACGCGGGCTTTGCGGTCCGATGGGAATGGATTCGATAAATTGCTTTCGGAAATTTTTTTCTACCTTTCTAATGCGCTCCAGGCCACGTCATGAGCGGATGGCCTGGAGACAGCCACAGGCTTGTCTCGTTTACCTAAGCCACTAAAAATTAGGAAAACTATGAAAATTGAAAAACAAACGAGAAGGCATGGCAGCGCATGGTCGCGTGGTCATGGGACATGGAGATTGTCCGTCGCGATTTCGCTGGGTGCCATGCTGCTGACCGCTTGCGGGGGCGATGACGGCTCGCCGGTTTCGCCAGCGGCGAGTTCGTCGACATCGTCGAGCGCGCCGGTGCTGGCCGCCGATAAAGCCTATTTCGATCCGGTCGCCTACGGCAATCGCGCCGACGATTCGATCAGCGACACGAACGAGGACGGCGCCGTCACGCACCACGTCGTGACGATCAACGGTCAGTCGATCCAATACACCGCCACGGCCGGCCATCTGGTGACGACCGATCCCGGCAGCTCGCAGCCGAACGCGAAGCTGTTCTACGTCGCCTACACCGCCGACGGCAAGGCGCCGAGTACGCGCCCCGTCACCTTCTTCTACAACGGCGGGCCGGGTTCGTCCTCGGTGTTCGTGCTGCTCGGCTCGTTCGCGCCGCGCCGCATCCGCACCTCGATGCCGAGCTTCACGCCGCCGGCGCCGTACCAGATGGAGGACAACGCCGACAGCCTGCTCGACAAGAGCGACCTGGTGTTCGTGAACCCGGTCGGCACCGGCTATTCGGCGGCGGTCGCGCCGTTCAAGAACCGCAACTTCTGGGGCGTCGACGAGGATGCCGATTCGCTCAAGCAGTTCATCAAGCGCTACCTGACCAGGAACAATCGCTGGAATTCGCCGAAGTACCTGTACGGCGAGTCCTACGGCACCGCGCGCAGCTGCGTGCTGGCCTACAAGCTGCACGAGGACGACGTCGATTTGAACGGCATCACACTGCAATCCTCGATCCTCGACTATCGCCAGGCCGGCAACCCGGTGGGCGCGCTGCCGACCGCCGCGGCCGATGCCTGGTACCACAAGCGGCTCGGCGTGACGCCCACGCCCACCGATCTCGGCGCCTTCGTCGAGGAGGTCGCGCAGTTCGCGCGCACCGACTATCTCGAGGCACTGCGCAAGTTCCCGCAGACCGAGGCGGCGGTGGTGCAGAGGCTGTCCGAATACACCGGCATCGATACCGCCACGCTGCTGTCCTGGAGCCTCGACGTGGCCGGCTACGACGCGCGCGGCAACTCGGTGTTCCTGACCGCGCTGCTGCGCGCGCAGGGGCTTTCGCTGGGTTCGTACGACGGGCGCGTGACGGCGATCTCCTCGGGCATCGCCGGCAATATCGACCCCAACTCGGGCGGCAACGACCCGACCATGACGGCCGTGACGGGCGTCTACACGGCGATGTGGAATTCGTATCTGAACGAGCAGCTGAAGTACACCTCGAACTCCGCGTTCACCGACCTCAACGACCAGGCCTTCGCGAACTGGGACTTCAAGCACACCGATCCGACCGGCGCGCAGGTGGGCCTGGACGACAAGGGCAACGTGGTGCTCTACACGGCGGGCGACCTGGCCGCGGTGATGGCGCTCAACGTCGATCTCAAGGTGCTGTCGGCGAACGGTTTCTACGACTTCGTCACGCCCTTCTACCAGACCGTGCTCGACCTGCAGCAGATGCCGCTCGAGGATGCCGGCGTGCGCAAGAACCTGTCGGCGCGCTTTTATCCTTCCGGGCACATGGTCTATCTGGACGGCGGCTCGCGCACCGCGCTCAAGCGCGATGTCGCGGCGATGTACGAGCACACCGTGGCCGATACGGGCGCGGTGATGCGGATTCGCGCCCTGCAGGCGAAGAAGCGCGCCGGCTGAGCATCGCGCTGGCGTGGATCACGGGTGGTTAATGAAGGGGGGGCCTCGCATCGCGCGAGGCCCCGCTTTTTTGTGGTCGAGCGCGGCCGGCGGCGTGCACG
>JAYFRU010000069.1:0-10791 GCA_040946965.1 Burkholderia sp.
AACCCGCGCTTTACCCCCAGTTCTACTGGCGCCATTACGCCGATCATCCCCCGGCTCCTTTACGCCGATCCGTGACAGCTGGTTCAGTGGCCGAGCCAGCGCGAGACCACCGGCCAGAGGATGAAGCCCCAGGTCGCCAGGCACGCGCCGAGCGCGACCGTGACGGCCGCGCTGCCTAGGTCCTTGGCGCGTTTCGAGAGCTCGTGGCGCTCCAGCGAAATCCGGTCGATTGCCGCTTCCACGCTGGAGTTCAGCAGTTCGACGATCAGCACCAGCAGCACCGAGCCGATCAGCAGCGCGTGCGAGACCGCGTCGACCGGCATGAACAGGTCGACCGGCACGAGGATCGCGGCGAGCGTCAATTCCTGGCGGAATGCGCTCTCCTCGCGGATCGCCACGCGAAAGCCGTTGACCGAATGCTTGAGCGCGTACCAGGCGCGCGTGAGCCCGCGATTGCCCTTGTACGGGTTCGGCGGCAGCGGCGCGAGCGGGTCGTCGGTGCCGAGCGGCTCGTGATGCTCCTGCCCGTCGTGCGCATCGTGAGAATCGTTATCGGCATGCGGATCGCGCGCGCACGCGGCGGCGTTCAGCGCAGGACGGCGCAGCGGCGACGGGGACGAAGCGGGCGCTTTCGCGCGCATGGCAGGTTTCAAACGCCTGCGCCTTGAGGTTGGGAGCTGGCGGTGTTCGGCAGCGGCTTCAGGTGCGAGGCGAACTGTTCCGAGGCGGCGCGCCACGAGAAGCGCTCGGCCCATTCGCGCGCGGTGGCGCGATCGATCTTCAGCGCTTCCAGGCAGGCCTCGCGCAGATCCTGGTTCATCGCGCCGGCGTGACCGCCGCCGAGCACGTCGACCGGGCCCGTCACCGGGTAGGCCGCCACCGGCGTGCCGCAGGCGAGCGCCTCGAGCAACACCAGGCCAAAGGTGTCGGTCTTGCTCGGAAACACGAACACGTCGGCCGCCGCATAGACCTTGGCGAGCTCCGCCTGCGAAAGCACGCCAAGATAGTTCGCCTCAGGATAGCGTGATTTCAGTTCGGCCAGCGCGGGGCCTTCGCCCGCCACCCACTTCGAGCCGGGCAGGTCGAGCTTCAGGAAGGCCTCGACGTTCTTCTCGATCGCCACGCGCCCCACGTAGAGGAAGATCGGGCGCGCCGTGTTCAGCACCTTCGATTCCATCGGCTCGAAGACATCGAGATCGACGCCGCGCGTCCACAGCACCACGTTGTCGAAGCCGAACGACTCCAGGTCCTGCTTGACCACCGGGGTGGGCGCCATCACTGCCAGCGAGGCGCCGTGGAACCAGCGCAGGAAGCGGTAGGTACCCGACAGCGGGATGCCGAAGCGCGCCTGCACGTATTCGGGGAAGCGCGTGTGATAGGCGGTGGTGAAGGGCAGCTTGTGGGCGCGCGCGTAACGGCGCGCGGCCATCCCGAGCGGGCCTTCGGTGGCGATGTGCAGCGCGTCGGGCGCGAATTCGTCGATGCGCGCGCGCAGCTTGCGATACGGGAACAGCGCGAGGCGGATCTCGGGATACGTCGGGCAGGGGATGGTGCGGAATTCCAGCGGCGTGAGCAACTCGACGCGATGGCCGAGCGCGGTCAGCTCGCGCGAGGTGCTCTTCAGGGTACGCACGACGCCGTTGACTTGCGGCTCCCACGCATCGGTGACGATCATGATCTTCATGCAGGCATTCCTGTAGGGTGCGGGACGCGGGAAGGCAGGGGGCTCACGCGGTGGCCTTCGCCTTGCGCGAGGTGGTGACGGGCGGCGATTGCATCACCGCCCAGTAGACGATCTTCAGCTCGCCCTCCATGGTCTCGACCAGCGCCGACAGGCTTTCCACCCAGTCGCCGTCGTTGCAGTACAGCACGCCGTCGATATCGCGGATCTCGGCCTTGTGGATATGGCCGCACACCACGCCGTCGCAGCCGCGACGGCGCGCCTCGTCGGTCATCACGTTCTCGAACGAGGAGATGAAGTTCACGGCGTTCTTGACCTGGTGCTTCAGGTACTGCGACAGCGACCAGTACTGGAAGCCGAGCCGGCTGCGGATCCGGTTGAACCAGCGGTTCAGCACCAGGATCAGCGTGTAGGCGGTGTCGCCCAGGTAGGCGAGCCACTTGGCATGCTGAATCACGCCGTCGAACAGGTCGCCGTGGACGATCCACAGGCGCTTGCCGCCCAGCGTGGTGTGGAAGGCCTCGCCGCGCACCTGGATGTCGCCGAAGGCGAGGTCGCAGAATTGGCGCGCCGCCTCGTCGTGGTTGCCGGGGATGTAGATCACCTGGGTGCCCTTGCGCGCCTTGCGCAGGATCTTCTGCACCACGTCGTTGTGCGCCTGCGGCCAGTACCAGCCCTTGCGCAACTGCCAGCCGTCGATGATGTCGCCGACCAGGTACAGGTACTCGGAATCGTTGTGGCGCAGGAAGTCGAGCAGGTAGGGCACCTGGCAGCCGCTGGTGCCGAGATGGATGTCGGACAGCCAGATGGTGCGGTAGCGATGCGCGGGTCCGTCGGATTCGTCGTGGTGGCCGGCGCTGGCGCTGGCCGGTGGCGGGAGGTTCGCGTCGCCGCCGGTCGGGCCGGAAAGAAACGCCGAGGCTGCCGCGCGAGCGCCAGCCGGATCTTGGAAGAAGGCAGTCGCGGACGTTTTGAGGCCCATGCGTGACTCGCGCCAGTTTGGATAACCGGCATTCCGCCATGTGAGGATGACTGTGTCATGACAGTCACGGGACGTTCTTATTACGTTCTTTCAGCGGAGCAATCGATGGCGCGCCGAGGCTTGCTCGGCATGGGCGCGGCGGGATGCTTCGATGGCCGGCGGGCTTGATGCGCCGATGCGACAGTGGCGCGCCGAGGCGACGCGACGCGCCGGAAGGCAGCGAATGATCGGAGGATTGCGGTCCGCCGCAGCAGCATTTGCACCAGGAGAACCCGCGCGGCGGATAGCCGGCGATTCAGCGTGGCACTGCCGTTACGCGGGTGCCGGCGAGTCGATCGTGCGGGAACTGGCGGCCCGGATCGAGTCGCGCGGCGAGCGCCCACAGCACGATCCAGGCTGCCGTCACCGCGAGGGTGGCCGGCACCGGCAGCTGCAGCAGCGGATGGAGGGCGAGCGGCGGCAGGAACCAGAGCCAGCCGAGCAGGTAGCGCAGGATCGCGCGAGGCGCCGAGAGCGGCGCGCCGTCCGCAGTGATCAGCCTGAGGCGCCAGGTCTTCATCGGCAGCGTCTGGCCGCCATGGGTCCAGAACCAGACGAAATAGGCGCCCACCACCAGGGCTATCCAGGCGGCCAGCAGGCGATGATGGACCAGGCCGTTGCGTTGCTGGAACACCAGCGCGAAGGTCAGGGCGGCGAAGAACACGATGCCGAACAGCAGCACGCCTTCGTAGAGCAGGGCGGCCAGGCGGCGGCGCACGCCCGGGCGGGGTGTCGGCCGGTTCGATGACGGAGGCGGCCGGCGCGCGGCTCACGAGCCCTTGAAGATCGACGGCGCGTCGGCCGGCGAGACCGGCAGCGGCGCGGGCGGCTGGACCGTGCCCGAGGCCGCCGCAGTCGGTACTGCGGCGCTGGCGCCCGGTTCGGCGGGCGGGGTGGTGAGTGGCGTGAGCGGCGTGGCGGGCGCGTTGGCCGGGTGGTCGTGCGCGTTGACCAGGCGGTTGATGTCGCGATCGCTCCTGCCCGAGGGCGGCGCGCTGACCACGGTCGGCCGGCGGTGACACTCGGCGGCGGCCAGCTTCGCCTTCTGTTCGGGCGGCAGCTTTTGATAGTCCTTCCAGGCGCGCTCGCGGGCCTGCGCGGGCAGGTCCTGCGAGGCCTGGTAGTTCTCGCGCGCGACACGCCGTTCCTCGGCCGTCATGTTGGCCCACTGGGTCATCCGCTCATGCAGGCGCTTCTGCTCTTCGGGTGACATCTTCGGGAAACGTGCGGCGATTCGCAGCCATTTTCGCTTGCGCGCGTCGCTGAAACCGTCCCATTGCCGCTCGAACGGGGCGAGCGCCTCGTGCTGCTGCGCACTCAGGCGCGCCCAGGACAAGGGGCTGGCGGGCGCCAGCGTCGGAAACGCATTGGGCAGGGACAGGCTGACGGCGGGCTGGGCGGGCGGCGTGGTGCCGGAGGCCGCCACCGGCACGGCGGCGACGGGCGCCGGGGTCTCGAAAAAACGGGGGTAGGTGGCCGCGTAGGCAACCGCGAGCGCGATCACGCTTCCGAAAAATATCGCCAGTCCCCGTTTCTGCATCGCCCCGTGCGTCCTTCTCTCTCTGGTCGCGCTCAGCGCGTGTGTGACAGGTATGCGTTGAACCCGTGGTCGAGGTACGCGTTGAGCGGCAGGTTGTCGTCCAGCATGGCGGCGTCGATGTCCGCGAGCTCGGCCGTGTGCTCGAGGTTTTCCCAGTAGGCGATACCGGCCAGCAGTACCACCAGCGGCACCGCGAGCAGGATCCGGCGGGTGAGCGACACCGGCTGCGGGGCCGGACCGCGCACCAGGCCGAAGGTGCCGGGGCCGCCGCCCGCGAGGGCGGGCACCAGCACGATGGCGGCATCGGGTTTCTTGCGCGCGAGCGCGGCCTGGCGCGCGGCGGCCAGGCGATCCGCAGCCGGCGGGGGCAGCTCGGCCGCGCGTTCGTCCAGCGCGCGGCGGATCTTCAGGGCGAATTCGAGTTCTTTGAGTTCGGGAGCGGAGCTCATAGCGTGATTCCTTTGGCCTTGAGCGCTTGTGCCAATGCGTGCGTGGCCCGTGAGCAATGCGTCTTGACGCTGCCTTCGGAGCAGCCCATGGCAGCGGCTGTTTCGGCGACATCCATATCTTCCCAGTAACGCATCAGGAATGCTTCCCGTTGACGTGCCGGTAGCTTGCGGATTTCGTCGTCGATCAGCGACAGCACCTGCTCCCGTTCCAGGCGCGATTCGCTGCTCTCGATCCCGCTGCCATTGTCGGCCGTATCGAGCGTTTCGAGCGGGTCGAAGTCGTCGTCATCGGCGTTGCCGAGCGAGGAAAACAGGCTCACCCAGGTGTTGCGGACCTTCTGGCGGCGGAAGTAGTCGTGGATCGTGTTTTGCAGGATCCGCTGAAAAAGCAGGGGCAGCTCGGCGGCCGGGCGATCGCCGTATTTCTCGGCGAGCCGGATCATCGCGTCCTGCACGATGTCGAGCGAGGCGTCGTCGTCGCGTACCGCGTAGGCGGCCTGCTTGAACGCGCGCCTTTCGACGCCCGCCAGAAAGTCGGCGAGTTCCTTGTCTGATGCCATTCCGTGAAAAGGTCTGCGCTCGGGGGCCTGGGAGGACGAAAAATTCTGTAACCGGGGCGGATGCTAACAAATTTTCGTGCCGACCGGCATCCCGGGTGGCGCCACGACGGCGTTCGAGGCCGGTCCAGTCTGTGGTTTTATGATCGGCCCCCCGATAGCCGGGATTTTTTTCTTGACCACTTGACTTCGCCAAGATATCGTCGCCGGTTCGCAAGATAAGTGATGGGCTCAATTGAGGCTGGCCCAAGAAGCCAGCTCGTCAACTGAACGCGCCGCTTGAACCCGAGCCACAAGTTCGGCAGAGAGCACCCGATCAATTTTTTGCCGAAAATTCGAAAGGTCGATATGAACATGCCCAGCGCGGAATTCTCCACGTCGGAACCTATTTCTGCCCCCTCGAGCGACTCGATCGGCGGTACCGTGCTGATGAAGGCACTGGCCGACGAGAACGTCGAATTCATCTGGGGCTACCCCGGCGGCTCGGTCCTCTACATCTACGACGAACTCTACAAGCAGGAAAAGATCCAGCACGTGCTGGTGCGCCATGAACAGGCGGCCGTGCATGCGGCGGATGCCTATGCGCGCGCGACCGGCAACGTCGGCGTCTGCCTGGTGACCTCCGGCCCGGGCGTGACCAATGCCGTGACCGGCATCGCCACCGCCTACATGGATTCGATCCCGCTGGTGGTGATCAGCGGCCAGGTGCCGACGGCCGCGATCGGCCAGGACGCATTCCAGGAATGCGACACGGTCGGCATCACGCGCCCCTGCGTCAAGCACAACTTTCTCGTGAAGGACGTCCGCGACCTCGCGGAAACGGTCAAGAAGGCGTTCTTCATCGCCCGCACCGGCCGTCCCGGCCCCGTGCTGATCGACATCCCGAAGGACGTCTCCAAGACGCCCTGCGAGTACGTGCCGGTCAAGAGCGTCTCGCTGCGCTCCTACAATCCGGTCACTAAGGGCCATTCGGGCCAGATCCGCAAGGCCGTGTCGCTGCTGCTGACGGCCAAGCGCCCGTATATCTACACGGGCGGCGGCATCATCCTGGCCGACGCCTCGCGCGAGCTGAACCAGTTCGCCGACCTGCTCGGCTACCCGGTCACCAACACGCTGATGGGCCTGGGCGGCTACCGCGCCTCGGATCCCAAGTTCCTCGGCATGCTCGGCATGCACGGCACCTACGAAGCGAACATGGCGATGCAGCACTGCGACGTGCTGATCGCGATCGGCGCGCGCTTCGACGACCGCGTGATCGGCGACCCGGCCCACTTCGCCTCGCGTCCGCGCAAGATCATCCACATCGACATCGATCCGTCCTCGATCAGCAAGCGCGTCAAGGTCGACATCCCGATCGTCGGCGACGTCAAGGAAGTGCTCAAGGAACTGATCGAGCAGCTGCGGATGGCCGAGCACGACCCCGACACCGAGGCGCTCGCGCAATGGTGGAAGGACATCGAGAGCTGGCGTGCCAAGGATTGCCTGAAGTACGACCGCGAAAGCGAGATCATCAAGCCGCAGCACGTGGTCGAGACGCTCTGGAAGCTCACGGGCGGCAATGCCTTCGTCTGCTCGGATGTCGGCCAGCACCAGATGTGGGCCGCGCAGTTCTACCGCTTCGACAAGCCGCGTCGCTGGATCAACTCGGGCGGCCTCGGCACCATGGGCTTCGGCCTGCCGGCCGCGATGGGCGTCAAGATGGCCCATCCCGACGACGACGTGGTCTGCATCACGGGCGAGGGCTCGATCCAGATGTGCATCCAGGAGCTGTCGACCTGCAAGCAGTACGACACGCCCGTCAAGATCATCTCGCTCAACAACCGCTACCTCGGCATGGTCCGCCAGTGGCAGCAGATCGAATACAGCAAGCGCTATTCCCATTCCTACATGGACGCGCTGCCCGATTTCGTGAAGCTGGCCGAAGCGTTCGGCCACGTCGGGATGCGCATCGAAAAGTCGTCCGATGTGGAGCCGGCGCTCAAGGAGGCGCTGCGTCTCAAGGATCGCACCGTGTTTCTCGACTTCCAGACCGATCCGACCGAAAACGTCTGGCCGATGGTCCAGGCCGGCAAGGGCATCACGGAGATGCTGCTCGGATCGGAAGATCTGTAACGGCGTGCCCGCAGCGGCGCCCGCTTCCACAAGGAGCGGGCCGCGCCGGGCGGCGCGCAGCAGGCATTCGAACTGGATTAGTCGAGACATCATCGGGAAGAAGCGAACATGAGACACATCATCTCCGTGCTGCTGGAAAACGAACCGGGCGCGCTCTCGCGCGTGGTCGGCCTGTTCTCGGCACGCGGCTACAACATTGAAACCTTGGCGGTGGCACCGACCGAAGACAATTCGCTGTCGCGGCTGACCATCGTCTCCATTGGCTCGGACGACGTGATCGAACAGATCACGAAGCATCTGAACCGCCTGATCGAGGTGGTGAAAGTGGTGGACCTGACCGACGGTGCCCACATCGAACGAGAGCTGATGCTGATCAAGGTACGAGCGGTCGGCAAGGAACGCGAAGAAATGAAGCGGATGGCGGACATTTTCCGCGGCCGCATCATCGACGTCACCGAAAAGACCTACACAATCGAATTGACGGGCGCGAGCGACAAGCTCGACGCATTCATCCAGGGGCTGGACGCGGGGGCGATTCTCGAAACCGTGCGCACCGGCAGCTCGGGCATCGGTCGTGGCGAGCGCATCCTGAAGGTCTGATGCGGCCGTATCGAACGAAGCCGGCGGCGCCGTCATGCCCCGGTAGCCTTACTCATTGAACGAACTCACTGCATTTAGCGAAAGGAATCATCATGAAAGTTTTCTACGACAAGGACGCTGACCTCTCCCGCATCAAGGGCAAGCAAGTCACTATCATCGGCTACGGCTCGCAAGGCCACGCCCACGCGCTGAACCTGAAGGAAAGCGGCGTGAACGTGACGGTCGGCCTGCGCAAGGGTGGCGCGTCGTGGAGCAAGGCCGAGAACGCCGGCCTGACGGTCAAGGAAGTCGCCGAGGCGGTGAAGGGCGCCGACGTGGTCATGATGCTGCTGCCGGACGAGCAGATCGCCGAGGTCTATGCCAAGGAAGTGCACGCCAACATCAAGCAAGGCGCGGCGCTGGCCTTCGCGCACGGCTTCAACGTCCACTACGGCCAGGTGATCCCGCGCGCCGATCTGGACGTGATCATGATCGCCCCGAAGGCCCCGGGCCACACGGTGCGCGGCACCTACTCGCAAGGCGGCGGCGTGCCCCACCTGATCGCGGTTGCCCAGGACAAGTCGGGCGCGGCGCGTGACGTCGCTCTGTCGTATGCGGCAGCCAACGGCGGCGGCCGTGCCGGCATCATCGAGACGAACTTCCGCGAAGAGACCGAAACCGACCTGTTCGGCGAGCAGACCGTGCTGTGCGGCGGTACCGTCGACCTGATCAAGGCCGGTTTCGAGACCCTGGTCGAAGCCGGCTACGCGCCGGAAATGGCCTACTTCGAGTGCCTGCACGAGCTCAAGCTGATCGTCGACCTGATCTATGAAGGCGGCATCGCCAACATGAACTACTCGATCTCGAACAACGCCGAGTACGGCGAGTACGTGACGGGCCCGCGCATCGTCACGGAAGAGACCAAGAAGGCCATGAAGGCGGTCCTGACCGACATCCAGACCGGCGAATACGCCAAGAGCTTCATCCTGGAGAACAAGGCCGACGCCCCGACGCTGCAATCGCGCCGCCGCCTGACGGCCGAGCACCAGATCGAGCAGGTCGGTTCGAAGCTGCGCGCGATGATGCCCTGGATCGCCAAGAACAAGCTGGTCGACCAGTCGAAGAACTAAGCGTTCGCTGAACGACGGCCCCGGTTTTCCGGGGTCGGCAACGAAAAGCCGCCCGAAGGCCGTAGTGCCGAGGGCGGCTTTTGTTATGCTACGGGCTTTGCAATTCATCGAATCACACCATGAACTACCCTCATCCGATCATCGCGCGCGAAGGCTGGCCGTTCATCGCGATCGTTGCCGTCATCGCGCTGTTGATCCATGCAGTCGCGGGTTTCGGCCTCGCCTGGCCGTTCTGGCTGCTGCTCGTCTTCGTGGTGCAGTTCTTCCGCGATCCGGCCCGGCCGATCCCGACCGAGGCCAATGCGGTGCTGTGCCCGGCCGATGGGCGCATCGTCGCGGTGGAAACCGCGCATGACCCCTACGCGAACCGCGAGGCCCTCAAGATCAGCGTGTTCATGAACGTGTTCAACGTTCACTCGCAGCGCTCGCCCGTCGACGGCGCGATCACCAAGGTCGAATACTTCCCGGGCGCGTTCCTGAACGCGGCGATCGACAAGGCCTCGACCGAGAACGAGCGCAACGCGGTGGTGATCCACACCGGCAGCAACCATGTCGTCACCTCGGTGCAGATCGCCGGGCTGGTGGCGCGGCGCATTCTCTGCTACGTGCGCAATGGCGAGCCGCTCACGCGCGGCCAGCGCTACGGCTTCATCCGCTTCGGTTCGCGCGTGGACGTGTACCTGCCGATCGGCAGCCGCGCCCGCGTTTCGATCGGCGAAAAGGTTTCGGCATCGTCGACGATTCTTGCTGAATTGCCGCAGTAAGCGGCAGGAGGCTCGATGGCTGCATTCAAACCGCGCCGGCCGCGCAACGGCAAATCCCTGCCGCACTCGTTCCGGCACAACAAGGTGCTCGGCGCCGACAATTCGTCGGTCGAGCCGCGCCGCGCCGCGCGCCAGCAGTTCCTGCGCACGCGCGGCATCTATCTGCTGCCCAATGCCTTCACCACCGCCGCGCTGTTCTTCGGCTTCTTCGCGGTGGTACAGGCGATGAACGTGCGCTTCGAGATCGCCGCGATCGCGATCTTCGTGGCGATGGTGCTCGACGGCATGGACGGCCGCGTGGCACGCATGACGCACACCCAGAGCGCCTTCGGCGAGCAGTTCGACAGCCTGTCCGACATGGTCTCGTTCGGCGTCGCGCCGGCCCTGGTGATGTACGAATGGGTGCTGAAGGACCTCGGCCGCTGGGGGTGGCTGGCCGCCTTCGTCTACTGCTCGGGCGCCGCGCTGCGCCTGGCGCGCTTCAACACCAATATCGGCGTGGTCGACAAGCGCTTCTTCCAGGGCCTGCCGAGCCCGGCTGCGGCCGCGCTGATCGCCGGCTTCGTATGGCTGGCCACCGACAACCGGGTGCCGCTCAAGCTCGGCTGGCTGCCCTGGGTGGCCTTCGTGCTGACCATCTATGCCGGCGTGACCATGGTGTCGAACGCACCGTTCTACAGCGGCAAGGCGCTCGACGTGCGGCACCGGGTGCCGTTCGCTGCGATCTTGCTGGTGGTGGTGGCCTTCGTGCTGGTGTCCTCCGATCCGCCGCTGATGCTGTTCGGCCTGTTCGTGCTCTATGGCCTGTCGGGCTACGTGTTCTGGGGCTACATGGCGATCCGCAGCCGCGCCAATCCAGCCCGCTCGTCCCAGCGCGAGGACTGAGCAACCGTCTTGAGAGTCAAGCGATATGAAAGTCGGGATTCCAGTCGACGCGATGTTTGGCGATGGCGTTGAT
>JAYFRU010000070.1:0-10537 GCA_040946965.1 Burkholderia sp.
CCCCCCCCCCCCCCCCCCCCCCCCCCCCCCCCCCCCCCCCCCCCCCCCCCCCCCCCCCCCCCCCCCCCCCCGCGCCGAGGTGCATTGCGTCATCTGCTCGTCGAGTACCTTGAGGTCGGCGTCGTAGCGCGCCAGGCCCCGATCGTCGCGCGCCGCGTTGCGCAGTTCCTCGGTCAGCATCGCGATGGTCGACAACGGCGTGCCCATCTCGTGCGCCACGGTGGCCGCCTGCACGCCCAGCGCGACCGCCCGCCCGTCGCGCAGCAGGCGCTGCTGCGCCTCGCCGAGCGCGGCGTCGCGCTGGCGCAGCGCGTTCGACATGCGCGCCACGAACCAGGCGATCAGCCCGACCGAGACCAGGAAGTTCACGCCCTGGCCGGCGCGGTAGTAGTCGGACAGGTTGGCGGGATTGTCGAGGTCGAGCGGCACCGAATTGAAGCCGAGCGCGAAATAGCAGGCCACCGAGAAAGCCGCCAGCCAGACCATCAGGTGCCAGGGCAGCACCGTGGCCGCGATCGCCAGCGAGGGCAGGTAGAGCGAGACGAAGGGATTGGTGGTGCCGCCCGAGAGGAACAGCAGGGCCGACAGCGCGCCGATGTCGACCCACAGCTGGCCCATCAGTTCGAAGTTGGTCTCGGGGCGGGCGCGCAGCCAGGTCAGCGCGTTGAACACGACCTCCAGCGCGATCACGCTCAGCATAGCCGGCAGCGGCAGGTTGGCACCGAAGAACACCTGGGCGACCGCGATCGTGACAAGCTGGCCGACGATCGCGAGCGTGCGCAGCCAGAACAGGTTGCCGAGGTTGACGCGGCCGGTGGTGGTGATTCGTTGCATCATCATCGGCGCAGTTTACTCGGTGGGGCCGGCATCGCCGGCTTCTCTTCGAGCGGCGCGACGGAAGCGCCGGCGGCCCGGGCCGCTTGCGCGGCGAGCGCGGCCGCCAGGCATTCGGGACAGAGGCAGGCGCGGGTCGTCTGGAGCGAACCGACCGACGCATCGGCCGCAGGCAGCAGCGGCGGCAGCGCCCCGCACCAGCAGGCGAAGGGCTCGGCGCCGGCCGCCGCGCCCTCGCCCGCGCCCGGCGCGCCGCAATCGAACCGGGCGCCGCAGTTCGGACAGGAGCCCGAACAGGCGCGCCGCGCGGTGCGGCTGGCTGGAGCTGGAACGGCGGTTGCGGGGGGCATCGTCGCGCGGGCGGCTGGGAACAATCCGACAAGCATAGCGCGCCGGCCCGCGATTGCCTCAGCGGGGCCCTGCTGATCGCGCCCTTTTGTCGCACAAAAACCGCGCCGAAACGGTGCTGGCGCAAGCTTCGCCCGAATCGCCGAAAATGCCCAAAAACCGCATGCTGCACTGCGCCAGTTGTGTACAATTCGCCGTGTTTCGCCGTCCCGCTTCACGTATCAACCGCCCCGAACCCGAGTCCGAGCCATGTCCGATTCCATCGACCTCTCGCAGATCGCTCCCACGCTGAAAGCCGAAATCCTCGCGGAAGCGCTGCCGTACATCCGTCGCTATCACGGCAAGACCGTGGTGATCAAATACGGCGGCAACGCGATGACGGAAGAGCGCCTCAAGCAGGGATTCGCGCGCGACGTGATCCTGCTGAAGCTGGTCGGCATCAACCCGGTGATCGTCCACGGCGGCGGCCCGCAGATCGACACGGCGCTCAAGAAGATCGGCAAGCAGGGCACCTTCATCCAGGGCATGCGCGTCACGGACGAGGAAACCATGGAAGTGGTCGAGTGGGTGCTGGGCGGCGAGGTACAGCAGGACATCGTCACCCTGATCAACCATTTCGGCGGCCACGCAGTGGGCCTGACGGGCAAGGACGGCGGCCTGATCCACGCGCGCAAGCTGATGATGCCGGATCGCGACAATCCGGGTCAGTACATCGACATCGGCCAGGTGGGCGAGGTCGAGGCGATCAACCCGGCGGTGGTCAAGGCGCTGCAGGACGATGCCTTCATCCCGGTAATCTCGCCGATCGGCTTCGGCGAGGACGGCCTGTCGTACAACATCAACGCCGACCTGGTGGCCAGCAAGCTGGCCACCGTGCTGAACGCCGAGAAACTCGTCATGATGACGAACATCCCGGGCGTGATGGACAAGGAAGGCAATCTGCTGACCGACCTCTCGGCGCGCGAGATCGACGCGCTGTTCGCGGACGGCACGATCTCGGGCGGCATGCTGCCGAAGATCTCCTCGGCACTCGACGCGGCCAAGAGCAGCGTGAAGTCGGTGCAAATCGTCGACGGCCGCATCGAGCACTCGGTGCTGCTCGAGATCCTCACCGAGCAGCCGTTCGGCACGATGATCCGCTCGCATTAAGCGGGCGCGTCCCCCGCCGCGCGGGCTCCACCGCACCGCGCGCCAGCGGCCCCGGCGCGACCCCCGCGCGCCGCCCCCGCCGCCGGTGCCCCTTGGCCGGCCGCCCGGTCTGGCTGTTCGATCTCGACAACACGCTTCACCACGCCTCGCACGCGGTATTCCCGGCGATCAACACGGCGATGACCCAGTACATCATCGACACGCTGCAGATCGACCGGGCCCGTGCCGATCACCTGCGCACCTGCTGCAGCGCTACGGCGCCGCCCTGTTGGGCCTGGCGCGCCATCATCCGGTCGATCCGCACGATTTCCTGAAGGTGGTCCACACCTTCGAGGACCTGCCCTCGATGCTGCGCGCCGAGCGCGGGCTGGCGCGCCGCCTGGCCACGCTGCCCGGGCGCAAGCTGATCCTGACCAACGCGCCGGAGGCCTATGCGCGCGCGGTGCTGGCCGAACTCGGCATAGAGCGGCACTTCGAGCGGGTGATCGCGATCGAGCAGATGCGCGACCGCCGCGCCTGGCGCGCCAAGCCCGATGCCACCATGCTGCGCCGCGCGATGCGCGACGCCCGGGTGGCGCTGGTCAACGCGATCCTGGTCGAGGACACCCGCTCGCACCTGAAGCGCTACAAGCGCCTGGGCATCCGCACCATCTGGATCAACGGGCACCTTCCGGCCCATCAACCGAGCGTGGGACGGCCGCACTATGTCGATCGTCGTATTGCTTCGCTACAATCGCTGCGACTGAGCACACGATCGGGGCGACAGAAATGCAGCCGACTGAACCGCGTCACGCGGCCCTAAACGACGACGAGACCACCGCCGACGGCAGCCCGGGCAGCACCGGGGCCGCCGCGCCGCGCGGCCGCACGCGGCCGAAGCCGGGCGAGCGCAGGGTGCTGATCCTGCAGACCCTGGCAGCGATGCTGGAGGCGCCCAAGCGCGAGAAGATCACCACCGCCGCGCTGGCGGCCCGGCTGGAGATCTCGGAGGCGGCGCTGTACCGGCATTTCGCCAGCAAGGCGCAGATGTTCGAAGGCCTGATCGAGTTCATCGAGACCACCATCTTCGGCCTGATCAACCAGATCCTGGAAAAGGAGCCCGACGGCGTGCTGCAGGCGCGCGCGATCGGGCTGATGCTCCTGAACTTCGCGGCCCGCAACCCCAGCATGACGCGCGTGCTGACCGGCGAGGCGCTGGTCGGCGAGCACGATCGGCTCGGCGAGCGCGTGGACCGCATGCTTGAGCGCGTCGAGGCCTCGGTGCGCCAGTGCCTGCGCCTGGCGCTGGCGGCCGACGACGACCCGCAGCCGAACCGCCAGCCTGAGCGCGCGGCCGGCGGGGCCGCCGCCCAGCCGGCCGGCTACGACCCGGCCCTGCGCGCCAACCTGCTGGTCACCCACGTGCTGGGCCGCTGGCACCGCTATGCGCGCAGCGGCTTTACGAAGTCGCCCACCGAGCACGCCGACATCCAGCTGCAGCTGATCCTGCGCTGAAGCCCTGGGCGGGCCGCCTTGCCGCCCCGCCCGCGCGCAACCGCCGCGCCGATTTCCGCTATACTTTGCCCGGCTCGTCGCCGCCTCCGGCGCGACGACACCCGAAGAACGCGCCGATTTGCTGACTCGATTGCGGGCGCGCGAACCCACCGAAACACCGGCGGGTTCACTACAAATGCGGCTAAAGAGGTCGTCAGCCGCGCAACTTCGACTCCGCGCATCGCCGACACCGTTTAGCCGCCCAGTCAACAAGGCGGAACGAATGGAATCGATCGGCATCGTCGCTCCTCAGACCATGCATTTCGCCGAACCGCTGCGGCTGCAAAGCGGCAGCGTGCTCGGCAACTACCAGCTCGTCGTCGAGACCTACGGCGAGCTGAACGCCGCGCGCTCGAACGCGGTACTGGTCTGTCACGCACTCAACGCCTCGCATCACGTGGCCGGCGTCTACGCGGACGATCCGCGCAGCACCGGCTGGTGGGACAACATGGTGGGCCCGGGCAAGCCGCTCGACACCAACCGCTTCTTCGTGATCGGCGTGAACAACCTGGGCTCCTGCTTCGGCTCGACCGGCCCGATGAGCCTGGACCCGGCCACCGGCACGCCCTACGGCGCGCGCTTCCCGGTGGTCACGGTGGAGGACTGGGTCAACGCGCAGGCGCGCGTGGCCGACGCGTTCGGCATCGAGCGCTTCGCCGCAGTGATGGGCGGCAGCCTGGGCGGCATGCAGGCACTGGCCTGGAGCCTGATGTACCCGGAGCGGGTGGCGCACTGCATGGTGATCGCTTCCACGCCCAAGCTCTCGGCGCAGAACATCGCCTTCAACGAGGTGGCGCGCTCGGCGATCCTGTCCGACCCCGACTTCCATGGCGGCAACTACTACGCGCACCAGGTGATCCCGCGCCGCGGCCTGCGCGTGGCGCGCATGATCGGCCACATCACCTACCTGTCCGACGACGACATGGCCGAGAAATTCGGCCGTGCGCTGCGCCGCGCCGACGGCGCGCTGGACGCCTACAACTTCAACTTCGACGTCGAGTTCGAGGTGGAGTCCTACCTGCGCTATCAGGGCGACAAGTTCGCCGAGTACTTCGACGCCAACACCTACCTGCTGATCACCCGCGCGCTCGACTACTTCGACCCGGCCAAGGCCTACGACGGCAACCTCACCGCCGCGCTGGCGAAGACCCGCGCCAAGTACCTGGTGGCCAGCTTCATGACCGACTGGCGCTTCGCGCCGGCGCGCTCGCGCGAGCTGGTGCAGGCCCTGCTCGACAACCGCCGCCAGGTCAACTATGCCGAGATCGACGCGCCGCACGGCCACGACGCCTTCCTGCTCGACGACGCGCGCTACCACAACGTGGTGCGCGCCTATTACGAACGTATCGCCGTGGAGGTGGGAGCATGAACCAGCAAGCCCTGACGATGCTGTCCGCGCGGCCGGACTTCCGCGCCATCGCGCGCTGGGTCGAGCCGCGCTCGACCGTGCTCGACCTCGGCTGCGCCGACGGCGCGCTGCTCGCGCTGCTGGCCGAGGAGCTCGAGGTGGCCGGCTACGGCATCGAGATCAACGACGCGGGGGTGCTCGGCTGCGTAAAGAACGGCGTCAACGTGATCCAGCAGAACCTCGAGGACGGGCTGCGCCTGTTCGAGGATCAGAGCTTCGATTTCGCGATCCTCTCGCAGACCCTGCAGACCATCCACCAGACCGCGGCGATCCTGCACGAGACGGTGCGCGTGGGCCGCGAGTGCATCGTCTCGTTCCCGAACTTCGGCTACTGGGCGCACCGCCTGTCGGTGCTGCGCGGGCGCATGCCGGTGTCGAAATCGCTGCCCTACCAGTGGCACAACACACCGAACGTGCGGGTGCTGACCATCAAGGATTTCGAGGCGCTGGCGCCCGCGGTGGGCATCGAAATCCTCGACCGGGCCGTGCTGCACGGCGGCCAGCCGGTCCGTTGGGGCACGAACTGGCGTGGTAGTCTTGCTGTCTATCGCGTCAAGCGAAGCCATCCCTGACGACCCTTCATGACCTCTCCCGAGCAGCACGACGCACCAGCGCTGGCCTCGCACGACGAGCATCCCGGCTGGCGAGCCTTCCTGAACACGCGCATGCTGATCTGCGTGTTCCTCGGCTTCACCTCGGGATTGCCGCTGTTCACGCTGGTCTACCTGGTGCAGGCCTGGCTGCGTTCGGAAGGGGTCAACCTGAAGGAAATCGGCCTGTTCGCGCTGATCCAGTTTCCCTACACGTGGAAATTCCTCTGGGCACCGCTGATGGACCGCTACGTGCCGCGCCTGCCGGGCTGGCGCCCGGGCCGCCGGCGCGGCTGGATGTTCGTCACCCAGCTGCTGGTGGCCACGGCGATCGCCACCCTGGGCTTCGTCTCGCCGCGCGACTCAATCTGGACCGTGGCCGCGCTCACCACCCTGGTGGCCCTGTTCGGCGCGAGCTCCGACATCGTGATCGACGCCTACCGGCGCGAGCTGCTGCGCGATACCGAGCAGGGGCTCGGCAACGCGGTGCACGTGAACGCCTACAAGATCGCCGCGCTGGTGCCGGGCTCACTGGCGCTGATCCTCTCCGACCATCTGCCCTGGACCCTCGTGTTCATGGTGACGGCCGCCTTCATGCTGCCCGGCATCGCGATGACGCTGCTGGTGCGCGAGCCCGAGATGCACGGCGCGCCGCCCAAGAACCTGCGCGACGCGGTGATCCTGCCGTTCCGCGAATTCCTCGCGCGCGGCGGCTGGCGCAATGCGCTGCTGGTGCTCGGCTTCATCTTCGTCTACAAGCTCGGCGACGTGATGGCGACCACGCTGTCCACCTCCTTCTTCCTCGACATCGGCTTCAACAAGACCCAGATCGGCGTGCTGGCCAAGACCACCGCGTTCTGGGCCAGCCTCGCCGGCGGCATCCTCGGCGGCATCTGGCTGGTCAAGATCGGCATCGCGCGCGGGCTGTGGATCTTCGGCCTGATACAGATCGCCTCGACGCTGGGCTTCGCCTGGCTGGCCGAGGCCGGCCCCGACCCGGTGCTGATGGCGGGCGTCTACTGCTTCGAGACCTTCTCCACCGGGCTCACGCTGGCGGCCTTCACGGGCTATATCGCCAGCACCACCGACCCGCGCTACACCGCCACCCAGTTCGCGCTGTTCACCAGCCTGACCTCGGTGCCGCGCACGCTGGCCTCGGCCTCGAGCGGCTTCATCGTGGCGAAGATCGGCTGGTTCGACTACTTCCTGGTCTGCGCCGCGCTCGGCATCCCGGGCATGCTGCTGCTGTTCAAGGTCGCGCCCTGGGGCAGCGGCCGCGCGCAGGACAAGGCCGCCCGTGCCGGCTGAGTTCGCGAAAGCCCTCAGCGCGGCCGCTGCGGGCCTGCTGCTGGCCTGCGCCGTGCCGGTGCTGGCGCGGCGGCACCATCGGCCGCTCCCGTCGCCACACCGGCGCATGCATCCGCGCATCCGCCCGCCTACGCGCCGGCCCAGCCGGGAGTGCAGTACGGCAATGCCTTCGCGTTTCGCAACCTGGTCTCCTCGCCGGTGCTCGAGCAGATCACCGCCGCGCAATACCGGCAGATGCTGCAGGGCGCCGCGCGGTCGAACACGCTGCTGCCCGCCGACGACGCACGCGTGACACGGCTGCATGGCTTCGTCGAGCGGCTCGCGCCCTATGCGGTGAAATGGAACGCTCGCGTCAAGGGCTGGCACTGGGAGCTCAACGTGGTGCGCTCGCGCGGCACGCGCATCGTCTGCCTGCCGGGCGGCAAGCTGCTGATCGACAGCGGCTTGCTCGAGCGCCTCAGGCTCAACGACAACGAATGGGGCGTGCTGCTGGCCCACGAGATGGCGCATGCGCTGCGCGAGCACGCGCGCGAGGGGCTCGGCGGCATGCAGGTGACCGCCACGCTCGGCGCCAACCCGATTTCCTCGCTGTACAGCCTGACCGAGCCGCTGCCGGCGCTGCCCGATATTGCCGAGCGGCTCGCCGCGCTGCGCTACGGGCCGACCGACGAGACCGAGGCCGACGTGATCGGTGGCGAAATCGCGGCGCGCGCCGGTTTCGATCCGCGCACGGCCATCACGCTGTGGGACAAGCTCGCCGCCGCGACGCGCGGTGACCGCGCGCACGGCTTCATCTACGCCCACCCTTACGACAAGCGCCGCCGGCAGGACCTGCTCAAGCGGCTCGGCGACTGGATGCCGGTGTATGCGAAGGCGATCGGCAAGCGCGTCGAGACGCTGCCGGCCTATGCGGGCATCAGCGCGGTGCAGCGCAAGACGCGGCCGCGCTGAAGCCGCCCGGGCGCGGCTCTTTCATTAACCTAGACGATGCGCATCGGGCGCGCCGCGTGGCGCGCCCTTCTCATTCGACCTCGACGGTCTCGTCGCTCGCCACCACGCCGCGCGAGGCTTGTACCCAGCGCACCTCGTCACCGGGGCTGCGGCCGAACATGCGCTTGAATTCACGGCTGAACTGCGAAGCGCTGGCGTAGCCGACGCGCGCGGCCGCCAGGCCCGCGCTCACGCCGTGCTGCACCAGCAGCAGCCGCGCATGATGCAGGCGCGTGGCCTTCACGTACTGCATCGGCGAGGTGCCGGTCACGCGGCGGAAATGCGCGTGGAACACGGCCGCGCTCATGCCGGCCTCGGCCGCCAGCATATCGACCGAATGCTCGCCCTCGAGATGCATGTGGATGCGGCGCAGCGCCTTGGCGATGCGGCCGAAATGATGCTGCTGGGCCAGCGCGGCGCGAATCCCGTCGCCCTGTTCGCCGGTCAGCACGCGATAGCCGATCTCGCGCATGATCGAGGGGCCCAGCACCCGCGTGTCGTGCGGCGACTGCAGCACCTCGAGCAGGCGCAGCACCGCGTCGGCCAATGGCGCGCCGAGCGGGGTCGAGCAGATGCTGTCGGGCTCGCTGACGGCCGCGCCGTGGGTTTCTTCCAGCAGCATCGCCAGCTCGGCGATCACGCCGAGATCGATGCGCACCGAGATCGCCAGGAACGGACCGTGTTCGGCGGTGAAGGTCTCGCATTCGAAGGGCAGCGGCACCGACATCACCAGGTACTGCCGCTCGTCGTAGACGAAGGTGCGATCGCCGACATAACCGATCTTGCGGCCCTGGCAGACGATCACGATGCTGGGCTCGTAGAGCACCGGGCAACGCGGCGTGGACGTGTTCACGCGCATGAAGCGCACGCCTTCCAGCTCGGCATCCGTGATGCCGTCGTTCGGCGCGAGCCGGCCGAGCAGCGCGATGATGCGCTGCTGCACGCGCAGGTCGCCATCCGGTATCAGGGGTTCGAAGCTCATTGAGCATCCCATGGCCGTAATAGGATCAGGCTTGCAATCTAGCACCGCGGGCAGACCCTGCGTGCTGCGGATGCACAATTCAAGAGGAATGTGCAAAGCTTCAAGACCTTCAGGTATATCGGGCCCCCAGCCCCGTCCCTACCATGGGAACCCGTTTCGCCGTGGCCTCCCGGATCCTCCGGGTGCTTCGTTCCAGCGGCCGCGCGAATCGTGTCGATCCCCATGGTAAGGAGCCTCCTCAATGAGCACGACTTACGCCTACGCGGCGCAGAGCGCGACTTCGCCGCTCGCCCCCCTCGAAATCCAGCGACGCGCGCTGCGCGATCTCGACGTCCAGATCGAGATCCTGTACTGCGGCGTCTGCCACTCCGATCTGCACCAGGCGCGCAACGAGTGGCGCAACTCGGTCTACCCGGTGGTGCCGGGCCATGAGATCGTCGGCCGCGTGACCGCGGTCGGCCCGGAAGTGACGCGCTTCAAGACCGGCGACACGGTCGGCGTCGGCTGCCTGGTCGACTCCTGCCGCACCTGCCCGAGCTGCGCGGACGGCCTCGAGCAATACTGCGAGAACGGCTTCGTCGGCACCTACAACGGCCAGGACCGCGTGACGGGCGACATCACCTATGGCGGCTACTCCTCGCAGGTGGTGGTCGACGAGGCCTTCGTGCTGAGCGTGTCGGACAAGCTCGACCCGGCCGCCGCCGCGCCGCTGCTGTGCGCCGGCATCACCACCCACTCGCCGCTGCGCCAGTGGGGCGCGGGCCCCGGCAAGAAAGTCGGCATCGTCGGCCTGGGCGGCCTCGGCCACATGGGCGTGAAGCCGGCCCGCGCGATGGGCGCCCACGTGGTGCTGTTCACCACCTCGCCCTCGAAGATCGAGGACGGCAAGCGCCTGGGCGCGCACGAAGTGATGATCTCGAAGGACGAGGCGCAGATGAACGCACACCTCAATTCCTTCGACCTGATCGTCAACACGGTGGCCGCGCAGCACGACCTCAACCCGTTCCTGAACCTGCTCAAGCGCGACGGCACCATGACCCTGGTCGGCGCGCCCGGGCACGATCACCCGTCGCCGCAGGTGTTCAACCTGATCTTCAAGCGCCGTCGCCTGGCCGGCTCGCTGATCGACGGCATCGCCGAGACGCAGGGAATGCTCGATTTCTGCGCCGAGCACGGCATCGCCTCGGACATCGAGATGATCCAGATCCAGGACATCAACGCCGCCTACGAGCGTATGCTCAAGAGCGACGTGAAGTACCGCTTCGTGATCGACATCGCCTCGCTGAAGCAGGGTAAGAGGCGGTTTCAAAAAGGCCCTGTGGGGCTGTTAACTTTCGCGGCGAGCTGTTAACCTTGGGCATCGGAACAACCGAGATCGAGGAGATGGGCCAGCCG
>JAYFRU010000071.1:0-10518 GCA_040946965.1 Burkholderia sp.
GCAATCCGTTCGCATCGCCTGCAATCTATCACCACGTGGGCTACTCCGTCCTCATGCTCGATTTATGCAACAACGCCCCACCACGCCATCACCATCATGCCCCACGGCGCGCGAACAGGGAAACGGTCGCGCCGAGTCGCTTACCTCGATCCCTCACGCCGCGAGCTGCTGCGTCACCTGATTGGCGCGGCGCAGTCGGATCCGGAACTCGCGCGCGAATTCTGGGAGAAATGGATCGGGCCGAGACGCGAGGAAGGACGCAATGCCTTGAAGATGGCGGGCATGTCGCCGCAGGAAGAGGCGGTCATGATCGACCTGCTGTTTGGTGCGTTTTACTATCGATTGCTGATGCCCTATGCCGAGATCGACGACGCGTATATCGACCTGGTGGTGAGGATGGTGATTCCGGAAACGGCTTGATCGATCGGGACGGGACGGAGTTTTCATGTCCCGATCACGCAGGGGCTGGTGCCGACGGACAAGAGCGGCCGAAAAAGAAAAAGCCCCGCAAGTCCGAGAACTTGCAGGGCTTTGTCACCGCCTATTGGCGGAGACGGAGGGATTCGAACCCTCGATCCAGGTTTTGGCCCAGATGCTCCCTTAGCAGGGGAGTGCCTTCGACCTCTCGGCCACGTCTCCCAAACTTTCGTTCGCGCCAGGGAGGCAGCGCGATAAGAATGAAATTTTATCTGCTCATTGGGCCCAGGTCAAATGTTTCGGCACGCTTTTTTGGCGCTTTTTGCCGATCCCGCAACCCGCTTCCAAGGAGCCGCGCGGCCGGGGCCGGCCGCGCGCTTCGAGCCCGCGAAAACCCGCGAACTTAGGCCTGGTCCAGCTCGAACGCCTTGTGCAGCGCGCGCACCGCCAGTTCCATGTACTTCTCGTCGATCAGCACCGAGATCTTGATTTCCGAGGTCGAGATCATCTGGATGTTGATGCCCTCTTCCGACAGCGTGCGGAATGCCGTGCTGGCCACGCCAACGTGCGAGCGCATGCCCACGCCCACCACCGAGACCTTCGAGACCTTCGGGTCGCCCAGCACCTGCTCGGCGTTGACATGGCCCTTGACCTGGTTGGTCAGGATGTCCATCGCCTTCTGGTAATCGCCGCGGCCGACCGTGAACGTGAAGTCGGTCTTGCCGGCCACGCTCTGGTTCTGGATGATCATGTCGACATCGATGTTCGCGTCGGCCACCGGGCCGAGGATCTGGTACGCGATACCCGGCTTGTCGGGCACACCCATCACCACGATGCGGGCTTCGTCGCGTTGAAATGCGATGCCGGAAATGACTGCCTTTTCCATGGTCTCGTCTTCTTCAAAAGTAATCAGGGTGCCCGACTTCATCTCTTCGTCGAGCGCAATCAGGGGATCGGTCAGGCTCGACAGCACGCGCGTCTTGACGCGGTACTTGCCGGCGAATTCGACTGAACGGATCTGCAGTACCTTCGAGCCGAGGCTGGCCATTTCCAGCATCTCCTCGAAGGTCACGCGGTAGAGCCGGCGCGCGCCGTCGACCACGCGCGGATCGGTCGTGTATACGCCGTCGACGTCGGTATAGATCAGACACTCCTCGGCACCCAGCGCCGCCGCAACCGCGACCGCCGAGGTGTCCGAGCCGCCGCGGCCCAGCGTGGTGATGTTGCCTTCCGGATCGACGCCCTGGAAGCCGGTGATCATCACCACCTTGCCTTGCGCGAGATCCTTCTTGACGCGCGCATCGTCGATCGACTGGATGCGTGCCTTGGTGAATGCGCTGTCGGTCTTGATGGGCACTTGCCAGCCCGCGTAGCTGACGGCCGGAACGCCGATTTCCTGCAGCGCGATCGCCAGCAGGCTGACGCTGACCTGCTCGCCCGTCGAGGCAATCATGTCGAGTTCGCGCGGAACGGGCTGGCTCGCGATTTCCTTCGCGAGACCCAGCAGGCGGTTCGTTTCGCCGGACATCGCCGAGGGCACGACCACCAGCTGGTGACCGGCCTGATGCCATTTCGCGACGCGTTTCGCGACGTTCTTGATGCGCTCGACCGAGCCCATCGAGGTGCCGCCGTATTTATGTACGATGAGTGCCATTGTCGTTCAGAACTGGAGATTGACCGCGCGGGCGCACTGCGCTGGAAGCCGCGCTGCCGTTCGGTCTCGCGGCTTTTGGCAGGGGGACGACGGGGAAAACAGCGGGAAACAGCACGCTGGCGAGGCGGATGTGCCCGGGAGGCGGATCAGGCCGCGCAAACCGGGTACGTCACGCGGAAAACCTGCGCAAGATGCTCGAAAAATCGAGGCGAGCATACTCGTGAGCGTACTCTATCGAGATCCGCTTGACAAGCTGGGCGGGATAATCCGACACTTTTTAAAAACGTGCACCGCGCTGAAGCGGCGTTTTCGTCGGAAATCCGTCCCTATTTAATTCAGGCCATCAGCAGATCGGGTCGCCACTCGATCAGGCGACGCGCGCCGCCGCCTTGCCCGGCCTCGGCGCCGGCCGCCTCGGGCGCGCGATTCAGGCCGATGCGCGGCACGAACAGCAGGGTCTGGCCGACATGCAGCAGCGGCACGTCGCGCTGCCAGGCGGGCACGCCGCGCTCCTGGAACAGGTTCTTGAGCGTGCGCGAGGGGCCGCCGAAAGACATGCGCAGGCGTTCGCCACCGCTGCGCGCGAGCACCGTCAGCGGTGCCTGCGCGAGCGTCGCTTCCGTCACGCTGTTCTCCGCGTCTCCCGCCTCGGCCGTCACCGGCCGGAAGACGAAGCTGCCGCGCCAGGCCGGCAGGTGCCAGACCTCCTGGCCGGTCCAGTCGAGCCGCGCCACGGGGCGCGCGGGCGAGGTGCCGTCGCCGGGCGGATCGGCGCTGTCGCCGGCCTCCCAGTACACCTCGTCGCGATACAACCTGAGGCACTGCCCCGCATGATCGATCCGCAGCGCATGCGACACCTGTGTCGTACGCAGCTGCTTGATCATCTCGGCCAGGCGCGCGGCCGACGCACCGGGCAGGCCGAGCGTGCGCATCCAGTGACGCAGCAGGTTGGCGCCACGCTCGTCGTCGAGCGCGAGCAGGCGCTCGCGCGACAGCGCGCGGCCGTCGTCCCAGGTCACCTCGGCGAGATCACCGGCGGCCAGCGCGTCGAGCAGCCGCTGCGCGGCCGCCGCATGCTGCGCGGTGCGCGCGAGCGCGTCGCGAAAGCCGGGGAAATGCACCGACAGCGCCGGCAGCACCTCGATGCGCAGCGCATTGCGCGTATAGCGGGTGTCGGCATTCGACTCGTCGTCGATCCAGCGCAGCCCGCGCGCCTCGGCATAACGCTCGAGCTGAGCGCGCAGCAGATGCAGCAGCGGACGCACGCGCACCATGCTGGCCTCGGCGGGCAGGTAGCGCGGCGCCATCGCGGCGATGCCGGCCAGGCCCGCGCCGCGCAGCAATTGCAGCAGCACCGTCTCGGCCTGGTCATCGGCGTGCTGGGCCAGCCACAGCGCCTGTGCGCCATGCCGCTCGCCCATCGCGTCGAGCGCGCGATAACGCACCTCGCGCGCGCTGGCCTCGACGCCGAGCCCGGGGGGGGGGGGGGGGGGGGCGGGGGCGCCCGCCCCCCCCCCCCCCCCCCCCCCCCCCCCCCCCCCCCCCCCCCCCCCCCCCCCCCCCCCCCCCCCCCCCCCCCCCCCCGCCCCCCCCCCCCCCTCGACGCGCTCGACATCGAAACGCACGCCAAGCGCGGCCGCAGCCGCCTCGGCGTGCGCGAGCCAGGCGTCGGCATTCGGGCTCAGGCCATGATGGACATGCAGCGCTATGCAGCGCTCGGCGCCAGCGATGCGCGCGGCCGCTTCGAGCAGCACCGAGGAATCCAGCCCGCCGCTGTAGGCGATCGCGATGCTCGCGTGCTCGGGCAGGCCGCCCAAAGCAATGCGGACCGCGTCGAGTACGACGCGGTCCGCATTGAGGTCATTCGGAGGAATCATCGGCAACACGCGCGGGGCACGTGAGAGGCCGGGCTCAGATGCCCGGCGTGGTTTCCTTGTACTTGCCGTAGGCGAGCAGGCGTTCCATGCGGCGCTCGCGCAGCGCATCCGTGCTCATGCCCTGGAACTGGCGCAGCGTATCGGCCAGCGCACGGCGCAGCAGCGTGGCCATGCCCTTTGGGTCGCGATGCGCGCCGCCGAGCGGCTCGTTGACGATCTTGTCGATCAGGCCCAGTGCCTTCAGGCGATGCGCGGTCAGGCCCAGCGCCTCGGCGGCCTCGGATGCCTTGGCCGCGCTCTTCCAGAGGATCGAGGCGCAGCCTTCCGGCGAGATCACCGAGTAGGTCGAGAATTGCAGCATCAGCACGGTGTCGGCCACCGCGATCGCGAGCGCGCCGCCCGAACCGCCTTCACCGATGATGGTGGTGATGATCGGCGTCTTCAGCTCGGCCATCACGTACAGGTTGCGGCCGATCGCCTCCGATTGGCCGCGCTCCTCGGCGCCGATGCCGGGATACGCGCCCGGCGTATCGACGAAGGTGAAGATCGGCAGGCCGAACTTCTCGGCCACGCGCATCAGGCGCTCGGCCTTGCGATAGGCTTCCGGACGCGGCATGCCGAAGTTGCGCGCCGCGCGCTCCTTGGTGTCGCGTCCCTTCTGGTGGCCGATCACCATGCAGGGGTGGCCGCTGAAGCGTGCCAGGCCGCCGATGATCGACTGGTCGTCGGCAAAGGCGCGGTCGCCATGCAGTTCATGGAAATCGGTGAACAGCTCGCTCACGTAATCGAGCGTATACGGGCGCTGCGGATGGCGAGCGATCTGCGAGACCTGCCACGGCGAGAGGTTCGCGTAGAGGTCTTTGGTCAGTTGCTGGCTCTTCTTCGACAGGCGCTCGATCTCTTCCGAAATGTCGACGGCCGAATCGTCCTGCACGAATCGCAGTTCCTCGATCTTGCCTTCCAGTTCGGCGATCGGCTGTTCGAAATCCAGAAACGTGGTTTTCATGTATGGGAGTCCTAGGTCGTGCGGCAGCGCGTATTCTAACCGCGCCGGTTCGCATCAAAATCGACTCGAAACTATCGAGTCGATTCAATCAATAGCAAAAACGGATCAGGCGTCGCCGGATTCCGGGTCAAGGCTGCGCCACATGTACCAGGTTGCGACAGTACTCCATGGTTCCCAGTTGGCTGCGACCTCGCGCGCCTCGCTGCGCGTGACGGGTTCACCGCTGAAGTAGTTGACGCTGATCGCGCGGATTAGGCCGGGGTCGTCGAGCGGCAGCACGTCGGGCCGCGACAGGTTGAAGATCAGGAACATCTCGGCAGTCCAGCGGCCGATGCCGCGGATCTGCGTGAGCTCGACGATCACGTCCTCGTCTTCCATCGAGGTCCATTTGTCGACGTGCAGCGCGCCCGACACGAAGTGCTGGGCCAGGTCGATGATGTACTCCGACTTGCGCTTGGACAGGCCACAGGCCGCGAGCTTCTCGAGGCCGAGGCGGATCACCTGCTGCGGCGCGAGCTTCGGGCAGGCGGCTTCGATCGCCGCCCACACGGTCTGCGCCGAGGCCACCGAGATCTGCTGGCCGACCACCGAGCGCGCCAGCGTGACGAAAGGATCGCCGCGCTTGACCAGATGCGCCGGGCCGAATTTCGGGATCAGCTTCTTGAGGATGCGGTCGCGCTTGACGAGATCGGCGCTGGCCTTTTCCCAATAGGAGGGGCGCACCACTTCCTCGGCCTCGACCGCCGGCTCCGGCAAGGCCGCCTCGTTCATGCGCGCCTTGCGCGCGCCGCCGTCGGCAAGCTCGGCCGCGAGTTCACACTCCACGCTCTCGACACGCGCCGGTTTCGCCGCGCCGCGCACGGTCGACGCATGCGCCACGCCGTTGACGGCGCCCGCGCGCGGGCTGGTCGCGCGCTTGGCGGCGACCGTCCCGGCCGGCGCGCGGCCGGTGGCCGGCGAGCGTGTCGCCACGCGAACCGCGCCCTTTGCCGGCACTTTCCTGCCCGTTGCCATCTTGCCTCCTGCCTGACGAGTCGATCAGCGGAACGGACGACGCGCGATCAAACGCGACGCCATTCGGTCAACCCGCCCGGTTTGTCTTCAAGCGCGATACCGGCCTCGAGCAATGCTATCCGGATCCGGTCCGCTTCGGCATAGTTCTTCGCCTGCTTCGCGGCCACGCGCTCGGCGATGCGCGCCTCGATCGCCTCGCCGCCGAGTGCATCGGCGCTCGTGCCGGTGGCCTGCTGCAGGAAAGCACGCGGCTCGCGGCCGAGCAGGCCGAGCAGCGCACCGAGTTGCTTGAACTGCCGCGAGAGCGCGGCGTCGCCGGTGCGGTTCACCTCGCCGGCCAGTTCGAACAGCACCGACACGGCCAGGGCCGTATTGAAATCGTCGTTCATCGCGGCGGCGAAGCGCTGCGCATGCAGCTCGTCGCGATCGAGCGGCGCGCCGTCGGGCGTGACGTCCTTGAGCGCGGTATACAAACGCGTGAGCGCGGCGCGCGCATCGTCGAGATGCACTTCGCTGTAGTTGAGCGGCGAGCGGTAGTGGGTACGCGCGATGAAGAAGCGCACCACCTCGGCGTCGTACTTCTCGAGCACTTCGCGAATCGTGAAGAAGTTGCCAAGCGATTTCGACATCTTCTCGCTGTCGACCTGCACGAAGCCGTTGTGTATCCAGGTGTTGACGAAGGTCTCGCCGGTCGCGCCCTCGCTCTGGGCGATCTCGTTCTCGTGATGCGGGAACTGCAGGTCCTGGCCGCCGCCGTGGATGTCGAAGTGATTGCCGAGCAGCGTGCAGCCCATCGCCGAGCACTCGATGTGCCAGCCGGGGCGGCCGCGCCCGTATTTCGAATCCCAGCTGGTATCGGCCGGCTCCTCGGGCTTGGCGCTCTTCCACAGCACGAAATCGAGCGGATCCTGCTTGGCGTCGTTGGCCGCGACACGCTCGCCGGCGCGCAGGGCGTCGAGCGACTTGCCCGACAGGCGGCCGTAGTTCGCGAACTTGCGCACCGCGTAATTGACGTCGCCGTCCCTGGCCTGGTACGCGTAACCGTTTGCCTCGAGGGCCTCGATCATGCCGAGCATCTGCGGAATGTATTGCGTGGCTCGCGGCTCCTGGTCGGGCCGCGCGACGCCGAGCGCGTCCAGGTCCTCGTGCATCGCCGCGATGAAGCGGGAGGTCAGCTCGCCGATGGTCTCGCCGTTCTCGACCGCGCGACGGATGATCTTGTCGTCGATGTCGGTGATGTTGCGCACGTAGGTCACACGATAGTCGAGCTGGCGCAGCCAGCGCTGCACGATGTCGAACACCACCATCATCCGCGCGTGGCCGATGTGGCAGTAGTCGTAGGCCGTGATGCCGCACACGTACATGCGCACTTCGCCGGGCTGACGCGGCACGAAGACTTGCTTGTCACGCGCGAGCGTGTTGTAGATGCGCAGTGATTCCATAGAGAAGAAACGAGAGCCGATGAGTGCCGCCCTGGCGATGGGTGCCTGCATGTGAATCCGCTCGGAGCACCCGCCGCAGCCCGGCACAACACACCGTCGACACAGAGGCGTCGGTCAGACGACGGGCGAAGCGGTAACGGCCGCGAGAGGCAAAAGACAGTCCGCAGCTCGCCGGAACGCGCGGACGATTTGCTAGAATGGATCGGAGTATAACATTGCGATTTAAGCCTATGAAATCTTCCCGCAGCCGCGCGACGAGCGCTGCGACCCTCGTTGCGACCACCCTCCTGGGTGTCGCGCTGGCGCTCCCGGCCTGGGCGCAGAAGGCCCCCGCCACCGCCGACGGCACCCCGGAGATCGACGCCTCGATCACCAGCCAGAATTGGTCGGCAGCCCTCTCGCAGCTCGACGCGCGCATCGCCGCGAACCCCCGCGACGTGCAAGCGCAGTTCAAGCGCGGCACGGTGCTGGCCCGGCTCGATCGCGACGACGACGCGATCGCGCAGTTCCTCGCGCTGACCCAGGCCTACCCCGAACTCCCCGAGCCATACAACAACCTAGCCGCGCTCTATGCCAAGCACGGTCGCTACGACGACGCGCGCGCGGCCCTGGTTACGGCCATCCAGGCGAACCCCGACTACAGCCTCGCCTACGAGAACCTCGGCGACCTGTACCTGCGCCTCGCCTCCGAATCCTACAAGCGCGCGCGCTCGCTGGGCCGCACCAGCGGCGCGAGCGCGCAGCGCCTGGCCGACATCGAGCGGATCATCGCGCCGCCGGCGGCCGCGAAGCAGGCAGCAAAGCAGGCCGCGGCCGACCAGCCGGCTGCGGCGAGCCGGGCCAAGGGCGTCTCGGTCGAGGCCACCTCGAATCTGTCGACCGTCACGCCGCAGTCGCAGCCGAGCCTCGAGTTCAACGGCGGCGTCGGCGCGACGCTGGCGACGCCGCCCTACGCCGCGCCCTCGCACTGAGGCGACGGCAACCGTCATTTTTTCATCAACCAGAGGATCGTCATGAAACGTCTGTTGTTGGCGCTCGGCAGCGCCGCCCTTGTCGCGACCGCACCGGCCCACGCGCAAACGGCCGCCGCGCATCCCGTCGTGCAGTTCAAGACCACGCAGGGCGATATCCGCGTCGAGCTCTATCCGGAGAAGGCACCGAAGACGGTGGCGAACTTCCTCGACTACGTGAAGGCCGGCCAGTACAACGGCACGATCTTCCACCGCGTGATCCCGGGCTTCATGATCCAGGGCGGCGGCTACAAGGCGAACTTCGACGAGAAGCCGACGCGCGCGGCGATTCCCCTGGAAAGCCGCAACGGCCTGAAGAACCTGACGGGCACCATCGCGATGGCGCGCACCAGCGACCCAAATTCGGCCACCGCCCAGTTCTTCATCAATACCGTCGATAATTCCAACCTCGACTACCCGAACCCGGACGGCAACGGCTATGCCGTGTTCGGCAAGGTGGTCGCGGGCATGGACGTCGTGAAGAAGATCGAGGCGACCCCGACCACCTCGCGCGGCTCGATGCGCGACGTCCCCGAAAAGGCGATCACGATCGAATCGGCGAGCGTCGTCGGCAAATAAACAATCCGGCGCGCCCACCAGCGCCCCACACGCGGCCGCGTCATCACGACCGGCCGCGTGCCATTTCACCCACCTCAACGAAGGAACCATCATGGTTGAACTGCATACGAACCACGGCGTGATCAAGCTCGAACTCGACGCCGCCAAGGCACCGAAGTCGGTGGAGAATTTCCTGAACTACGTGAAGGCCGGCCACTACGACAACACGGTGTTCCACCGCGTCATCAACGGCTTCATGATCCAGGGCGGCGGCTTCGAGCCGGGCATGAAGCAGAAGCCGACCGAGGCGCCGATCGACAACGAGGCCAACAAGGGCCTGAAGAACGACACCTACACGGTGGCAATGGCACGCACCAACGATCCGCACTCGGCCACCGCGCAGTTCTTCATCAACGTCAGCGACAACGACTTCCTGAACCACTCGTCGCCGACGCCGCAGGGCTGGGGCTACACCGTGTTCGGCAAGGTGGTCGAAGGCACCGAAGTCGTCGACGTGATCAAGAAGGTCAAGACCGGCAGCAAGGGCTTCCACCAGGACGTGCCGGCCGATGACGTGATCATCGAAAAGGCCGTGGTGGTCTGACGCCATCGAGGGAGGCACTTCGATGCTTCAGGAAACGCCGCCACGAAGCGTCTCCGGGGGCGTGCCGGACGAGCAGGGTCTCGCGCAGGCGGCACGCCCGTTTCTGTTCATCTCCGACCTGCACCTGAGCGAGGCGATCCCGCGCACCGTCGCCGCGTTCGAGCATTTCGTGCGCGTCACGGCCGACAGCGCCGACTCGGTGTTCATCCTCGGAGATCTGTTCGAATACTGGGTCGGCGACGACATCCTCGACGAGGACCCGTTCGCGCAGCGCATCGCCGCGCTGCTGCACAGTTTCTCGGAACGCGGCATCGCGCTCTACGTGATGCACGGCAATCGCGACTTCCTGCTAGGGCGCCGCTTCATGAAGGCGGCCGGCGCGATGCTGGTGCCGGACCCGTCGGTGGTGCTCGCCTTCGGCCGGCGCATCGTGCTCGCGCACGGCGATGCGCAGTGCACGGCCGATCGCGGCTACCAGTGGTTTCGCGGTTTCGCGCGCAACCGCCTGGCGCAGTGGCTGTTCCTCGCGCGTTCGCGACGCTGGCGGCGCGGCCTGGCCGAACGCATACGCGCCAAGAGCGAGGCGGGCCGCGACCGGCCGATGCTGCCGCGCTGCGACGTCACGCGCGACGGCATCGCCGAGCTCTTCCAGCGCAGCAGCGCCGACACCATGATCCACGGCCACACCCACCGGCCGGCACGACACATCGAGCCCGAGGGCACGCGCTGGGTGCTGCCCGACTGGGATCTCGACCACGGCAGACCGCGCGGCGGCTACCTGCGCATCGACGCCGAGGGCGTCGCGGCGCTGCCGCTGGAGCACTGAACCGACAAGGGCGGCCTCTCGGCCGCCCTTTTTTCGTAAGCGATCAGCGAACCCGCCCCTTGCGCCTCGGCGGCTGATCGGCTAGCGCTTACGCCTGCGGCTTGCGGACG
>JAYFRU010000072.1:0-10486 GCA_040946965.1 Burkholderia sp.
CCTCAAACTCGGCTGCTGCTTGATCTGCTGGAACACCTTGCAGCGAACTCAGAAGTCTTTATGAAACCGTCTCTTAGGCAGCCGGCGTTTCGCCTTCGCCTGCAGCAGCTTCGTCCGACACGGCACCAGCCGGGATCGTCGCGGTCGCGATCACCGGGTTTTCCGCGTCGACGTGCGCGACCATCGCGACGCCGTTCGGCAGCGCGATGTCCTTGGCGTGGACCGATTGACCGGCTTCCAGCTTCGACAGGTCGACTTCCAGGAATTCCGGCAGGGCGGCCGGCAGGCACTCGATGTCGAGTTCCACGACCACGTGCGAGATGACGGCGCTCGACAGCTTCACGGCCGGGCTGACTTCGGCGTTCAGGAAGTGAACCGGCACCTTGGTGTGCAGCTTCTTCGAGGCATCGACGCGCTGGAAGTCCACGTGCAGCACGAGCTGGCGGAACGGATGATATTGCACGTCACGCAGCAGCACGTTTTGCGACTTGCCGGCCACTTCGAGATCGAGGATCGACGAGTGGAAGGCTTCCTTCTTCAGGGCGTGCCACAGGGCGTTGTGATCCAGTTCGATCATTTGCGGGGCAGCTTCGCCACCGTAGACGATACCCGTGGTCTTGCCCGTGTTGCGCAGGCGGCGGCTCGCACCCGTACCATGCAGAGTGCGCTCGAAAGCGACGACTTTCATGAGATTCTCCATTGCTGCCCGCGACCAGGCAGTTGAGCGAGGCCTTGCGGCCCCAAAAAACCGGCCCGGGTTTCGTCCTTCCGGGCCGTTTTTGCAAAAAGCGAAGCACGCAATGCTTCGCTTTTCGCGGACTACCGAATTCGTGTGATCGCCGGGATCAGGACTCGGCGAACAGCGACATCACCGAATCGCCGCGGCGGATGCGCGCGAAAGTTTCGGCGAGCAGATCGGCGCTCGACAGCGCGCGGATCTTCGCGCAGCCGAGCGACTCGGCGCTCAGCGGGATGGTGTCGGTCACGACCAGTTCGTCGAGCTCCGAGGCGTCGATCCGCGCTGCCGCGCCGCCCGACAGCACCGGGTGCGTCGCGTAGGCGAACACGCGCTTGGTGCCGCGCTGCTTGAGCACTTGCGCGGCCTTGCAGAGCGTGCCGGCGGTATCGACCATGTCGTCCATGATCACGCAGGTGCGGCCTTCGACTTCACCGATGATGTTCATCACCTCGGCGACGTTCGCCTTCGGGCGACGCTTGTCGATGATCGCGAGATCGCAGTTCAGTTGCTTGGCCAGCGCCCGTGCGCGCACCACGCCGCCGACGTCCGGCGACACCACCAGGAGATCCGGGTGATTCTGCTTGCGCAGGTCGCCCAGCAGGATCGGCGTGGCGTAGATGTTGTCGACCGGAATGTCGAAGAAGCCCTGGATCTGGTCGGCATGCAGATCCATCGTGATGATCCGCTCGACGCCGGCGATTTCCAGCATGTTCGCGACGATCTTCGCGGAGATCGCGACGCGCGCCGAACGCGGGCGGCGATCCTGGCGCGCATAGCCGAAGTAGGGGATGGCGGCGGTGATCCGGCCGGCGGATGCGCGCTTGAGCGCATCGACCATGATCATCAGTTCCATCAGGTTGTCGTTCGTCGGTGCGCAGGTGGACTGCAAGACGAAGACGTCCTTGCCGCGCACGTTTTCCTGGATCTCCACCTGGATTTCACCGTCGGAGAAACGGCTGACCATGGCCTTGCCAAGCGGAATACCGAGATTGTCGACAACTTTCTGCGCAAGCGCGGGGTTCGCGTTGCCAGTGAAAACCATCAGGCCGTCATGGCTGCTCATCATGAACCTGCTTCGGGCAGGGGGCGGGGATAACTGAGGAAACTATGGCAGGGGAGGAAGGACTCGAACCCTCGCATGCCGGAATCAAAATCCGGTGCCTTGACCAACTTGGCGACTCCCCTACACTCAACTTTGAGCTTCACCGGAAGTGTAGGACATCCGATGCAGCAAAACTATGACGCGAAAGCGAAGAGGGGATGTTCACCTAGGCTTCCGGTAACAGCGCTGCTCCAGTCTGCCGGCAAGGTGGCTTGTGCTGCCTGAGCCTCTTGCTTGCTACCGAACGCTGCGAAGACACTAGCTCCAGAGCCGGTCATCCGCGAAGGGGTCAAATCATACAACGCTTTGACTACCTTTGCAACTTCCGCGTACTTTTTTGTCACAACCGCCTGCATGTCGTTTTGGCCGAAACTGTCTGGCCAACCCTTGCTGCTCTGCTGTGCAAGAAAGTCGGCAACTATGATGAGTCTCGAATCTCTTGTCAACGACTTATCTGAAAAAATTTCAGCGGTCGGTACGTGAACTCGAGGCGTCACAACCAGGAACCAGCGAGGCCGCAATTCTACCTGCTCCAGTGCCTCTCCGATACCCTCCGCGAAGGCATTTTTCCCGAACACGAAGAAGGGCACGTCGGCGCCCAGCTTGACGGCCAGTGCCTGCAGTTCGGCGCGCGGCAGGTTGAGCTTCCAGAGGCGGTTCAGGGCGAGCAGGGTGGTGGCCGCGTCGGAGCTGCCGCCGCCCAGGCCCGCGCCCATCGGCAGGACCTTGTCGATCTCGATGTCGACGCCGAGCGTGGTGCCGGTGTGGGTTTGCAGCAGGCGCGCGGCGCGCACCACCAGGTCCTGATCCTCGGGGACGCCCGCCACCTCGGTGAGGCGATGGACCGCGCCGTCCTCGCGCAGCGTGTAGTGCAGCCGATCACCCCAGTTGAGCAGCTGGAACACGGTTTGCAGCGAGTGATAACCATCCGGGCGGCGGCCCGTGATGTGCAGGAACAGGTTGAGTTTCGCCGGAGCGAGGCATTCGCGCAGCGAGCAGGATGTGTCGGTCATGCTTGGGGACTTCTTGGCAAAGGAGCGGGATCAGCGGTCGAGCACGAGCTTGATGTCGAGCGGCGGATCCTCGCGTGTCAGGTTCAGGCGCTTGACGCCGGTGGCGGGCGCGTCGGCGTAGGCGAGATAGTCGATGGTCCAGCCGTCCTGGCGGATCTGCTTGATTTGCGTGCCGCTCTCGCGCACCACGTCGGCCGGCGTGGACGGCGAAGGCTGTGGCAGTATCCAGTAGCGCAGCCCGTCGAGCGGCAGCGCGAAGCCGAGCGTATCGCGCATCAGCTGGCCGACATCGGTGGCGTTGCGCGGCGCGCGGCCGGGCATCTCGAGCGAGGCGTTTTGCGGCGAGGAGCGCACGATGGCCAGCGTCTGGCCGAGCGGGCTGCGCAGCTCGAGCGTGATCGCATTGCCGGTTTCCTGCCAGGCGAAGTTGCCGTAGACGTTCTGCGGCTTGCCGAGGCGGTCGTCGTAACGGACCGCGAAGCGGCCCGTGTAGGCGTGCGCGGCCTGGGTGGTGATGGTGTCGGCACTCGGCGCCGCAGTGCCGGCGACGGCCGGTGCCGGCGCGCGCTGCGTGGCGCAGCCGGCGAGCAGGGCGCCTGCGGCGAGCGTGAGCGCGCCGAGGCGGGCGAGGGACGCGAGAGGGGCGAGTGCGGTGCCCCGGGCGGTTGATCGGATTGCGACGCTCACAGGCCCTGCACCTCGAAACGCTTGAGCGTGTTGACCAGCGTGTCGTTGTCGGGTTCGAGCTTCTGCGCGGCGCGCCAGGCGTCCCGCGCCTTGTCCTGCTGGCCGCTCTTCCAGAGCACCTCGCCGAGGTGCGCGCCGATCTCGGCGTTCGGCTGCAGGCCGTAGGCGCGAGTGAGGATCTTCTTGGCCGTCGCGTTATCGCCCAGCCGGTACTTGACCCAGCCGAGGCTGTCCATGATGAAGGCATCCTTGGGCGCCAGCGCGCTGGCCTTCTCGATCAGCTCGTTCGCCTCGGGCAGGCGCTGGTTGCGGTCCGCCAGCGAGTAGCCGAGGGCGTTGTAGGCCTGCGGGTCGTTGGGCTGGGCGCGTATCAGCACGCGCAGCTGCTGCTCCATGGTGGTGTACTGGCCGATCTTCTCCGAGGCCATCGCGTAGTCGTAGCGCAGGTCGGGATCGTCGGGGAAGGCATCGACGGCCTGCGCGAGCCGGTCGGCCGCCTCGCGGTAGCGCTTGGCCGAGAACAGCAGCGAGGCGTCGGTGCGCGCGATCACGGCGGCATCGTGCGGATCGCTGACCTGCAGGCTCGCGAGGACCTTGCGTGCGTCGTCGACCTTGCCCTGCTTGGCGAGGATCTGCGCGCGCGTGACCTGCGCCGGGATGTAGTGGGGGCTGGCCGGATCGATCTTGTCGAGCCACTGCGAGGCCTGCGCGTCGTTGTGCTGCTCGACCGAGATCTGCGCGAGGTAGACGTAGGCCTGGCCGACGTCGGCATCGGGCAGCTTCTGCGCCACGTCGATGTACTGCTTCAGGTACTTGGAGGCGTCGTCGAACTGCTTCTGCTGGATCTTGATCAGGGCCAGCGCCATCAGCGGCGCCGGTTCCTTCGGATCGTTGCGGTGCATGGTCTCGAATTGCTTCTGCGCGGCGTCGAGACGATTGTCGGCGAGATAGAGCTGGGCCAGCGCGAGGCGCCCTTCGCGTGCCTTCGGGTTTTGCTGAACGTATTTCTCGAACGAGCTCACGCCGATCGCGCGCCCATCGGGGCTCATCTGCGAGAGCATCAGGGCGGCCGGCAGGTAGTCGGGCTTCAGTTCCAGCGCCTGCTTCAGCGAGGTGACGGCGGCCGGCTTGTCGTCGACGGCGAGCTGTTGGCGGGCGATCGCCAGACGCGCCTCGTGGCGGATCAGGTCGCCCTTGAGCAGGTGCTGCAGCACCGTCAAGCCGTCGACGCGGTTCGGGCCGCGTGCGATCAGGGCCTGCAGGGCCAGGATCGCGTCGCTGCGGTTGTCGCCGTTGGTGCGGGCCAGCTCGCGGCCCAGCAGCGGCTCGGCGTCGAGCGGCTTGCCGGCCAGCACCAGCAGGGCCGCATCGACCTGGGCCGCGCGATTCGAATCGGGCGCGTACTCGCGCCACAGGTTCGCGGCGGCCAGCGCGTCGGCCGGGCTTTGCGCGGCCAGCGCGATTTCCGTGGCACGCTGCGCCATGCGAGGATCCTTGGTATCGCGCGCCAGGGCGAGATAGGTCTGGAAGGCCGGTGCCGGCTGGGCGCGTTGCAGCGCGACCTCGGCCGCCAGCACCTGGTAGACGACTTGCGCGGTCAGCGGCACCCCGGGCAGGTCCTTCTTTTCGTCGGGGAAGGCCGGCGCGAAGGCGTTCTGCGACAGCGCATCGTCGTCGGCCGCGCCGGCCGGCGCGGGGACAGCGGCGCCGGAGGCGGGCGTCTGGGCGTAAACGGGCATGGCGCCGAACGTCCATGCGGCGAGCAGCGCGGCGCCGAGTGCGCGGCGGACCGGGAAGGCGAACGCACGGCGCGCGTGGGCGGCGGAGCGCTTCGAAGACAGCGTCGAGGACAAGGTCATGGAAATCCGTTCGAGGTTTCGGACGATTGTAACGCGCTCGCTACAATACGCGCACCATCGCCCCTAGCCACCCACAGACCACAAAACCATGCCAGAGTTGCCGGAAGTCGAGGTTACACGTCGCGGAATCGAACCCTTCGTCGCCGGGCACCGCGTCAGGCGCGTCGACGTGCGCACCGCGATGCTGCGCTGGCCCGTCCCCGAGAATTTCGCGGCGGTGCTGGCGTCGCGCGAGGTGCTGCGCGTCGAGCGGCGCGGCAAGTACCTGCTGTTCGAGCTCGACGCCGGCTGGTTCATCGTCCATCTCGGCATGACGGGCACCTTGCGCGTGCTGCCGGGCGGCGTCGCGCCCGAGGCCGGCAAGCACGACCATATCGACTGGATCTTCGATGCCTGCGTGCTGCGCTTTCGCGACCCGCGCCGCTTCGGCGCGGTGCTCTGGCACCCGCGCGAGCAGGGCGACATCCACGAGCACCACCTGCTCACCAGCCTCGGCGTGGAGCCGTTCTCGCCGGCCTTCACGGCCGCGCTGTTGTACCGGCGCACGCGCGGACGCACCGTTTCGGTGAAGCAAGCGCTGTTGGCCGGCGACATCGTGGTCGGGGTCGGCAACATCTATGCCTCGGAAAGCCTGTTCCGCGCCGGCATCCGGCCGACCACGGCGGCCGGCCGGGTCTCGCTGCCGCGCTACGAGCGGCTCGCCGAGGCGGTGTGCGCCACGCTGGCCGACGCGATCGAGCGCGGCGGCAGCACCTTGCGCGATTTCGTCGGCAGCAACGGCGAAAGCGGCTACTTCCAGCCCGACTGCTTCGTCTATGATCGCGCGGGCGAACCGTGTCGCGTGTGCGGCACGCCTATTCGCCAGATCGTGCAGGGCCAGCGGTCGACCTATTTCTGTCCGAATTGTCAGCGTTGAAAACATCTTGAAACCCCCACGTACCCAAGCGGCGCCGGCCGCGCCCGCGACGCCGCTCGAAGCGAGCTTCGCCACCCGCCTGATCGCCTGGCAGCGCGAGCATGGTCGCCACGACCTGCCGTGGCAGAACACGCGGGATCCGTATCGCATCTGGTTGTCGGAAATCATGCTGCAGCAGACCCAGGTGTCGACGGTCGTGCCTTATTACCAGCGTTTTCTCGAGCACTTCCCCGATGTCGCCGCGCTGGCTGCCGCGCCGGCCGACCAGGTGATGGCGCTGTGGGCCGGGCTCGGCTACTACACGCGGGCGCGCAATCTGCATCGCTGCGCGCAGGTGGTGGTGGCCGAGCACGGCGGCCGCTTTCCCGAATCGCCCGGGGCGCTCGCCGAGCTGCCCGGCATCGGTCGCTCGACTGCGGCGGCGATCGCCTCGTTCGCGTTCGGCGAGCGCGCGCCGATCCTCGACGGCAACGTCAAGCGCGTGCTGGCGCGCGTGTTCGGCGTGGAGGGATTCCCGGGCGAGAAGCGCGTGGAGAACGAGATGTGGGCGCTGGCCGAGCGGCTGTTCCCGCGCGAGGCGGACGATGCCGGCATCAGCGCCTACACGCAAGGGCTGATGGATTTCGGCGCAACCTTGTGCGGGCGCGGCAAGCCCGATTGCAAGCGCTGCCCGTTCGCGCTCGATTGCGTGGCCAATACCACGGGCCGCCAGCGCGAACTGCCGGCCGCGCATCCGAAGAAGGCGGTGCCGACGCGACGCACCTGGATGCTGGTGTTGCGCGACGGCGACGCGGTGCTGCTCGAGCGGCGACCGCCCACCGGCATCTGGGGTGGGCTGTGGAGCCTGCCGGAGGCCGACGGCGATGCGGCGGCCCTGCGGCGCGTGCGCGAATTCGGCGCCGAGGCGGTGATTTCGCTGGCGCCGTTCACGCATGTCTTCACGCACTTCCGGCTCGAGATCGAGCCGCGCATCACCGACATCGGCGCGGTGCAGGCAGCCGGCGGCATGCTGGTGGCGGCCAGCGCCGATACCGAGTGGGTGCCGCTCGCGCAGCTCGACGCCTATGGCCTGCCAGCGCCCGTGCGCAAGCTGCTCGACAGCCTGAGCGGGCCGCTGATCTGAGAAGAGGGAGGGCAAGCGCGGCGCGCCGATGGGCGCCGCGTGAGCTCGGGGGCCGGCCCTGGTGCGGGCGTGAGCCTCAGAGCCAGTCGTGACGCTTGAGCACCTGATGCCACGGCGTCGATGCGCGCGCCCACGTCGGGAAATTCCATCAGCTTCTGCCGCATCCGCAGGTCCAGCGGCAGCACCTCGGAGAGGCGATTCGCGACCCAGCTCGGCTCGTCGAAATGGAAGGGCTCGAGAAACGGCAGCTCGCCCGACTTCACGTTGCGCAGCGCCTCGATGATCCGTTCCAGCACTTCCGCGCAGGCGCCGAACTGCGCGATCGACAGTTCGCCGTCGAGCGGTTGATCCTCGGGCAGCGGCTCGGCGATGCCGACCAGCAGGCCGTTCGATTCGACGCGGTGCGAGAGCAGTTCGAAGCGCTGCGTGCCGACCGTGCGCAGCAGCATGCCGAATTCGCCGGTATCGCATTCGACGATCTCGGCCATGCAGCCGATCGTCTCGGGCACCGCCACCTCACCGTCGCGCGCGACCTCGGGCCCGCTCTTGAGCAGGCAGACGCCGAACGGCAGCTGGTCGCGCAGGCAGGCGCGCGCCATATCGACGTAGCGTGCCTCGAACACCTTCAGCGGCAGCAGGCCGCCGGGAAACAGCACCGTGTGCAGCGGGAACAGCGGCAGATCGACGAGCCGCGTCGAAAGCGAGGACATGCGCAGCCTCCTGAAGAGGTGCGGCTCGGGCCTTAGCTGACGAGCCGCGATGACGCCTCGGCATCAACCGGTGCGTCACGATGCCGCACAATAACGTTCGCCTGCTGCGACAGACGCGCGGCGAGCGTCTCCGCAATGAACACCGAGCGATGCTGGCCGCCCGTGCAGCCGATCGCGACCGTCAGGTAGCTGCGGTTGTCGTCGCGGAAATGCGGCAGCCACTTGACGAGGAAGCTTTCGATGTCGTCGATCATCTGGTGGACGATCGGCAGCGCATCGAGGAAAGCGATGACGGGCTGGTCGAGCCCGGTCAGCGGCCGCAGCTCGCGGTCGTAATACGGATTCGGCAGCGCGCGCACGTCGAACATGAAGTCGGCATCGAGCGGCACGCCGCGCTTGAAGCCGAAGGATTCGAACATCAGCACCAAGGCGTCATTCTGCTGCTCGATAAAGCGCTTCACCCAGGTGCGCAGCACGTTGGCGCGCAGGTTGCTGGTGTCGATTTCGTGGCCGAAGCCGGCCAGCGGCGCGACCAGTTCGCGCTCGCGCTCGATCGCTTCCTCCAGCGAGGACAGCAGGCCGACATCGGCATCGTGCGAGGGCGAGCCCGACAGCGGGTGGCGGCGGCGCGTTTCCGAGAAGCGCTGGATCAGCGCCTGGGTGCTGGCATTAAGGAACAGCACGCGCACGTCGTGATGCTGCGACAGTTCGCGGATCAGGCCGGGCATCTCGTCGAGCGAGCCGCTCGAGCGCGCGTCGATCGCCACCGCCAGGCGGCGCTGGCCGTCGTCGGCGATATAGCGGACCAGCTCGGGCAGCACGTGCGGCGGAAGATTGTCGACGCAGTAATAGCCGGAGTCCTCGAGCGCGTTGAGCGCGACGGACTTGCCGGAGCCGGAGATGCCGGTGATGAGGACGATGCGCATGGGAGGGCGGGAAACCAGACGGTTCATCATAGCACCGGCTTACCGCCCCTGTATGACAGGGCGGGGTGTGGCGGGGCGGCGCGCGACAGGCGCGTGCCCGGTGCTAGACCAGCTTGCCGGGGAACTGGCTGTCCGGGTCCTGCATGGCCAGCCGCTGGCGGTCCATGAAGTCGCGCAGCGTATCGATGCCGCGCAGTTGCAGGATCGTGTTGCGTACGGCCGCCTCGACCAGCACCGCGAGGTTGCGGCCGGCCGCAACCTGGATGGTCACCTTGCTGATCGGCAGGCCGAGCACGTCGACGGTCTGGCTTTCCAGCGGCAGACGCCGGAATTCGCCGTCGGGGCGCCGCACCAGCTGGACGATCAGCTTGAGCTTCATCTTCCGGCGTACCGCGGTTTCCCCGAAGATGGTCTTGATGTCGAGCAGGCCCAGGCCGCGCACCTCGAGCAGGTTCTGCAGCAGCGGCGGGCAGCGGCCCTCGACGAAATCGGGGCCAAGTCGCACGAAGTCGACTGCGTCATCGGCCACCAGGCCATGGCCGCGACTGATCAGTTCGAGGCCGAGCTCGCTCTTGCCGAGGCCCGAATCGCCGGTCAGCAGCACGCCCATGCCGAGGATGTCGAGGAACACGCCGTGCAGCGTGGCGCGCGGCGCGAGGATGCGCGACATGTACAGGCGCAGGCTGTCGATCACGGCGGCGGCCGACATCGGCGTGGTGAACAGCGGCGTGGACGAGCGCGTGCAGCGCAGCACCAGTTCGGGCGGGGCGGCCGCGCCGCCGGCAACCACCAGGAACGGCGGTTCGAGCGCGATCAGTTCGGCCATGTGGCGCGAGCGATCTTCGTCGGTCTGCCGCTGGTAGTACTCGATTTCGGCCTCGCCGAGCACCTGGATCCGGTTCGGGTGGATCAGGTTCAAGTGGCCGACCAGGTCGGCGCTGGAGGTCGCATTGCCGACCGTTTCGGCGGAAAAGCCGCGTTCCCAGCCTTCATGCCCCGTCAGCCAGCTCAATTTCAGCACGGCGGCGTTGTCGTCGAAGATGCTTTGGGCGTTGATGCTGGACGTATCCACCATGGACTGCGTCACTCCAAATGACCGGTGCGGCGAGGGAGCTATCGTTGAAAGTGGTGTCCGCAGCGTAGGGAGGAGGCAGGAGAAGGCGGTGGCGATTGCAGGAGAATGTTGCCTCTCACAGTCACACTTTCTCAATCGAATGCCACCACCATGGCGAAACATACGCAGGATCGTCGCGGCAGTCAACCGGCAGCAGCAGACATCAAGGGTGCGCCCGGCCTGGACGATCTGATCCCGCAAGGGGCGCGGCGAATCATCGAGCAGGCGATCGAGGCGGAACTGGCGGCGATGCGCGAGCAATATTCGAATGTGAAGACCATGGACGGCCGGCGCGCA
>JAYFRU010000073.1:0-10473 GCA_040946965.1 Burkholderia sp.
TCCGCAGGACGTTTGCCTGCCAACCACATCCGGCCTGCACGTACGCGCTGCTTCGTCGCCTCGTCCATTGCCATGTCCAGTCCTCATCAAGCAGGTGATGAGATCTATAACGCACGACGGCCGTTTCCGTTGTCATGATTTACGAATTACTTAATAGCGCAAAAACCCGGGGCTAGCGACAGCAACCTTTGCTCGGACCAGCTCGATGCCAAACGGCATGACCGCCTGCGAGCCGGTCCGCACGAAGGCATGCAGCATCGTGGCGCCGGGATGTCCATCGGTTGATCACGCATGGCGATCGGGTTATAACTGCTCGCGCCCTTTTCCTTTCCCCCTCGGAGAACCCATGCTCGATCTCGCAACCGCTCAGCAGTTCCTGATGACGCGCGGCCTCGACTTCGGCCTCAAGGCGATCGCCGCGATCGCGCTGTGGATCGTCGGCCGCTGGCTGATCCGCCTCGCCACGCGTCTGCTGAGCCGGCTCGTGCAGCGCAGCGGCAAGGTCGACACGACGCTGGCCTACTACCTCTCGTCCGTGGTCAGCGTGCTGCTGACGATCGTGCTGATCCTCGCGATCCTGCAGGTGTTCGGCGTGCAGACCACCTCCTTCGCGGCCCTGCTGGCCGGCATCGGCCTGGCGGTCGGCACCGCCTGGGGCGGCCTGCTGGCCCATTTCGCGGCCGGCGTGTTCCTGCAGGTGCTGCGCCCGTTCAAGGTCGGCGACTCGATCGCGGCGGCCGGCGTGACCGGCACCGTCAAGGAACTGGGCCTGTTCAGCACCACCATCGTGACCGGCGGCAACGTGGTGACCATCGTCGGCAACAACAAGATCTTCTCGGACAACATCGCCAACTACAGCGCGATGCCGCATCGACGCGTGGACCTGACCGCCAAGATCGCCAACGGCGTCGATCCGGTCGAGGCGATCGAGAAGCTGCGCGCGGCGATCACCGCGATCCCGAACGTGATGACGGCGCCCGCGCCCGATATCGGCATCCTGCAGTTCACGCCCGAGGGCCCGCTGCTGTTCGTGCGTCCCAACACGCCGCCCGCCAATTATTGGCAGGTCTATTGCGACGCGCATCGCGTGATCGTCGAGACCTTCCGCCAGGCCGGCTACCCGACGCCGGAAACGCCGACCATCCAGCGCACGGCGGGCTGACCTCCATCGCGCCGCCGCAGAAACGACAACGCCCGCCCGATCGACGAGCGGGCGTTTTTTCGAGCACCGCCGAACCCGGCTTCGGGGCCCGGCTGCCGGACGCGGGCTCAGCCGCGTCCGCCACCCACACGCGGCGCGCTCGAGCGGCCGCGCAGCAGCTTCCACACCCCGCCGATCAGTACCGGCACGGCCGCCGCGCCGATCCCCACCAGCACGATCACGTTCAGGTACTGGCGAATGAAAGGGATATTGCCGAAGAAGTAGCCGAGCAGAACCAGCAGCAGCACCCACAGCAGCGCGCCGGCCACGTTGAAGAACTGGAAGCGCGCGAAACGCATCATCGACACGCCCGCCACGAAGGGCGCGAAGGTCCGCACCACCGGGATGAAATGCGCCAGCACCAGGGTCTTGCCGCCGTGGCGCTCGTAGAAATCGTGGGTTTTCTGCAGCGCGGCGCGATCGAGGAAGCGCTCGAGCACCGGAATCCGCGTATCGAACACCTTGGGTTTGATCGCGCGGCCGACCAGGTAGTTGACGGTATTGCCTGCGGTGGCCGCCACCAGCAGCACGATCAGCCCCGCCAGGCTCATCTCGCCCGAGGCCGCGAAGGCCCCCGCGATGAACAGCAGCGAGTTGCCGGGCAGGAAGGGCAGGATCACCAGGCCGGTTTCGCAGAACACGATCAGGAACAGCACCAGGTACACCCAGGCGCCGTATTGCCGGATGAACTGGCCGAGGAACGCATCGATGTGCAGAACCAGACCGAAGAAGTGAATCAGCGTATCCAAATGCGTTTCCTTCGATTTCGAGACAGGACGAGAACCATGGCGCCCGGATGCGGCGCGACTGCGGAATGATACCGAAAGAACCTGAGGTTTCCGTGAAAAAAGCCGCCCGAAGGCGGCGCCTGGTGCGGCTTCGGCGGCCTCGTTATAATCGCGGCATGTCCGAATTCACCGATTCCGCCGCCGAGGACGCCAGCGCCGTCGCGCCCGTGTCGAGCCCGCGCCCGCTGCGCGCGATCCAGCCGCTGCCCGACCAGCTGATCAGCCAGATCGCGGCCGGCGAGGTGGTCGAACGCCCCGCCTCCGTGGTCAAGGAACTGCTGGAGAACGCGCTCGACGCGGGCGCCAGCAGCCTGCGCATCGTGCTCGACGAGGGCGGCGTCAAACGGATCTCGATCACCGACGACGGCTGCGGGATTCCCGCCAACGAACTGCCGCTCGCACTGATGCGCCATGCCACCAGCAAGATCCGCTCGCTGCACGAGCTCGAATCGGTTGCCACGCTGGGCTTTCGCGGCGAGGCGCTGGCCTCGATCGCCTCGGTCGCCGAAATGGCCGTCACCAGCCGCACCGAGGAGGCCGCGCACGCCACCCGCATCGACGCCGACACCGGCGCGCTCTCGCCTGCGGCCGGTACGCGCGGCACCACCATCGAGGTGCGCGAACTCTACTTCAACACGCCGGCGCGCCGAAAGTTCCTGAAAAGCGAGCAGACCGAATTCGGCCACTGCCTGGAAATGATCCGCCGTGCGGCGCTGGCGCGCCCCGACGTGGTGATCTCGGTGCTGCACAATGGCAAAGCCGTGGAGCACTGGAATGCCAGCGAGCCGGCGGTACGCGTCTCGAAGATCCTCGGCGAGGGTTTCGCCACCGCCCACCTGCCGCTCAACGAGCGCGCCGGGCCGCTCGCCGTCTACGGCTGCGCGGGCCTGCCGACCGCCAGCCGGGGCCGCGCCGACCAGCAGTACTTCTTCGTCAATGGCCGCTTCGTGCGCGACAAGCTGCTCACCCACGCGGTTCGCGCCGCTTACGAGGACCTGCTGCACGGCGATCGCTACCCGTCCTACGTGCTGTTCCTCGACCTGCCGCCCGAGGCGGTCGACGTGAACGTGCATCCGTCGAAGATCGAGGTGCGCTTCCGCGATTCGCGCTCGATCCACCAATACGTGTTTCATGCCATGCAGCGCACGCTGGCGCGGCATGCCGGCGCCTCGCCCGGAACCACTGCGGGCGGCCACGCCGCCCGCCTCGCGCCGGCCCAGCCGGGCAGCCCGGCCTCGTTCGAGCGCACGCCGCTCGGCGCGGATGGCGGCGAGGCGGCCGGAGCCGTATCGTCCGACGGCGCGTGCAGCGTCGGCGGCACGGCTTCGGGAGGCTTTGGTGCCGCCCGCTTCGGTGCCGACACGTCCGGCGGCAGCGGTTTCGCAGGCGGCAGTGGCAGTAGCGGCGGCAGCGGCCGCCCGGTCTCGGGCAGCACCTGGATGCGCCAGTCGCGCATGACCCAAGGCGCCCTGCCCGTCGCACAGCCGCTCGCGCTCTACGACGCCCTGTTCGGCCGCAAGGACGACCAGGCCGGCGACGGCAGCGCCAACACGAGCCTGGCCGAACCGGCCCCGGCGCCGTTCGGCGCCACGCCGGGCAGCCTGCCCGCCGATGGCGCGCACGACGAGCAGCCGCTCGGCTTCGCGCTCGTCCAGGTCCACGGCATCTACGTGCTGGCGCAGAACGCGCAGGGCCTGGTGATCGTCGACATGCACGCCGCGCACGAGCGAATCCTCTACGAGCAGTTCAAGACCGCGCTGGCCAACCGCAGCATCGCGGTGCAGTCGCTGCTGCTGCCGGTGACGATCACCGCCACCCCGGTCGAGATCGGCATCGCCGACGAGGAGCGCGAGACGCTCGACGCCCTCGGCTTCGACCTGGCGATGCTCTCGCCGACCACGCTGGCGATCCGCGCCGTGCCGGCCCTGTTGAAGGACGCCGACCTGCCGACGCTGGCGCGCGCGATCCTGGCCGACCTGCACGAGTTCGGCGGCTCGCGCGTGCTGACCGAGCGCCAGCACGAGCTGCTGGGCACGCTGGCCTGCCACCACGCGGTGCGCGCCAACCGGCGCCTCACGCTCGACGAGATGAACGCACTGCTGCGCCAGATGGAGGCGACCGAGCGCGCGGACCAGTGCAATCACGGCCGCCCGACCTGGTACCAGCTCACGCTCGGCGATCTCGACCGCCTGTTCATGCGCGGACAATGAGCATACCGAACCCTCGCGCGCCCCTCGCGGTGGCGTGCCTGCTGGGCCCGACCGCCTCCGGCAAGACCGCAGCGGCGCTGGCGCTGGCCGAGCGCCTGCCGATCGAGATCGTCAGCGTCGACTCGGCCCTGGTCTATCGCGGCATGGACATCGGCACCGCCAAGCCGAGCCGCGAGGAGCGCGAGCGCGTCCCGCACCGCCTGATCGACATCCTCGACCCGGCCTCGGCCTACTCGGCCGCCGAGTTCCGCGCCGACACGCTGCGCCTGGTCGAGGAGATCGTCGCGCGCGGGCGCATCCCGCTGCTGGCGGGCGGCACCATGCTCTACTACAAGGCGCTCACGCAAGGGCTCAACGCCTTGCCGGCGGCCGCCCCCGAACTGCGCGCTCAACTCGACCAGGACGCCGCGCGCGAGGGCTGGCCGGCGCTGCATGCGCGGCTCGCCGGCGTCGACGCGGCCACCGCCTCCCGGCTCGCGCCGAACGACGCGCAGCGCATCCAGCGCGCGCTCGAGGTGTTCATGCTGAGCGGGCAGCCGATGTCGGCGCTGCTGGCGGCGCCGCGCGAGGACGCGGCGGCCGCGCGCTACCGCTTCGTGCCGGTCGCGCTCGAACCGTCGTACCGAGCGGTGCTGCATGAACGGATCGCCACGCGCTTCGACGCGATGCTCGCGGCCGGTTTCATCGAGGAGGTGGAACGGCTGCGGCGCCGCGAGGACTTGCATCTCGGCCTGCCCTCGATGCGCTGCGTGGGCTACCGGCAGGCTTGGGAGTACCTGGACGGCGCGACCGACCGCGCGACCATGCGCGACAAGGGCGTGTTCGCCACGCGCCAGCTCTGCAAGCGGCAGCTCACCTGGCTGCGCTCGATGCCGGAGCGGGTGGTGGTCGACTGCTGCGCCGAGGATGCGCCGACGCGCGCGGTGACGGCGCTCGAGCGCGTGCTCGAGGCAAACGCCGGCTAGCGGCCTGAATCCGCCCGAGTCGATCCGCCAAATGAAAAGGGCCGCGATTCGACATCGCGACCCTTGCTGTTCCTGCCGGGCGACTGAACGATCGGCGGCGCCGAAGAGCGCGCCCGATTCGTCCTGACCCGCCGCCTCAGACGACGACCGTCTGCGCCTCGCCTTCGCGGCTCGCGCGCACGCGGCCGATCTTCCAGACCTGCTCGCCGGCGGCGCTCAGTTCGGCGACCGCCGCGTCGGCATCGGCGGCCGACACGATCACGGCCATCCCGATCCCACAGTTGAACACACGGTGCATTTCCGCGTCGGCCACGCCGCCATGCCCTTGCAGCCACTGGAACAGCGGCGGCAGGGTCCAGGCGCTCTGGTCGAGCTCGGCCGTCAGGCCCTCGCGCAGCACACGCGGGATGTTCTCGACCAGGCCGCCGCCGGTGATATGCGCCATGCCCTTGACCGTCAGCTTGGCCATCAGCGCGAGCAGCGGCTTCACGTAGATGCGGGTGGGGGCGATCAGCGCGTCGGCCAGGGTGCGGCCGTCGAACGGTGCGTTCAGGTCCGGGTTGGCGCGCTCGATGATCTTGCGCACCAGCGAGAAGCCGTTCGAGTGGATGCCGCTCGAGGCCAGGCCCAGCGCCACGTCGCCCTCGGCGATGGTGCTGCCGTCGATGATCTTGCTCTTCTCCACCGCGCCGACCGCGAAACCGGCCAGGTCGTATTCGCCGTCCGGGTACATGCCCGGCATTTCCGCAGTCTCGCCGCCGATCAACGCGCAGCCCGACAGCTCGCAGCCCGTCGCGATGCCCTTGATGACGGTGGCCGCGGTATCGACGTCGAGCTTGCCGCAGGCGAAGTAGTCGAGGAAGAACAGCGGCTCGGCGCCCTGCACCAGGATGTCGTTGACGCTCATCGCCACCAGGTCCTGGCCGACCGTGTCGTGGCGGTTCAGGTGGAAGGCCAGCTTGAGCTTGGTACCCACGCCGTCGGTACCCGATACCAGCACCGGCTCCTGGTAGCGCTTGGGCACTTCGAACAGCGCGCCGAATCCGCCGAGCACGCCGAGCACGCCGTCGCGCAGCGTTTTCTTCGCAAAGGGCTTGATCTTGTCGATGAGGGCATCGCCCGCGTCGATGTCGACGCCCGCGTCACGGTAGGAAAGACCTTGGGTGTCGGGAGCGGATTTCGGAGAAGTCATGGGGGAATGCGAGAAGGTCGGTAAAATGTGATTTTACCCGAAGCCGGACGCCCGGCCGATTTCCCGCGCCGATCTTTCGACGGAAACCATCGTGTCCGAATCGTCCCCGTTTTCATTGCCGTTCGCGCGGCCGCCGGCAGCCGCCGGCGCGATGCCGCGCCAGCCAGGGCCGGCGCATGCCGTCGCGGGGCGTGCGAGCGGCGTTGTGGGCCGCCACGACAGCCGCGTGGCGCCACAGCCTCGATCGCTTCCCCCTGCCTGCCGCCGCACGGCGCGAGCCCGACCTCAACCGCCCCGCATCGTGACCGCCACCCGTCAACTGACGCTCGACCTCGGCACCCCGCCGCCGCGTACCTTCGAGAACTTCACCATCGGGGCCAACGACGAACTCGTCTCGCGGCTGCGCCGGCTCGATCTCGCGCTCGCGGCGGGCCCGGTGGCCGACCGCTCCTTCTATGTCTGGGGCGAGGCCGGCAGCGGCCGCAGCCACCTGCTGCAGGCGCTGGTCTACGACACCTCCTACGGCAGCGCGCGCTGCCTGACGCCGCAAAGCCCGCTCGGCGCGATCACCTTCGACCCGCGCGTCTCGCTCTACGCCGTCGACGACATCGACGCGATGAGCGACACCCAGCAGATCGCCCTGTTCAACCTGTTCAACGAGGTGCGCGCCCACCCGTCCAGCGCCTTCGTCAGTGCGGGGCCGGCCGCGCCGCTCGCGCTCGACGTGCGCGAGGACCTACGCACGCGCCTGGGCTGGGGCCTGGTGTTCCATCTCGCGCCGCTGGCCGATGCCGACAAGGCCGCAGTCTTCAAGCGTGCCGCGCGGGACCGCGGCATCGCGATCGCCGACGACGTGCCCGCCTACCTGCTCACGCACTACCGGCGCGACATGCAGAGCCTGATGGCCCTGCTCGACGCGCTCGACCGCTTCTCGCTCGAACAGAAACGCGCCGTCACGCTGCCGCTGCTGCGCACGCTGCTGGCCACGCTGGAGCGCGAGGCGGGCGGTTCCGGCCAGATCAAGTAGCTTCAAGTAAAATGCCCCTCCATGACAAATCTGGCACTCTTTGACCTCGATCACACGCTGATCCCGACCGACAGCGACTACGAATGGGGTCGCTTCATGATCAAGCTCGGTCTCGTCGACGCGGAAAGCTTCAAGCGTCAGAACGACCGTTTCTATGCCGACTACAAGGCCGGCACGCTCGATATTCACGCCTACCTGGCCGCCGCGCTGGCGCCGCTGGCCAAGCACTCGCGCGCCCAGCTCGACGCCTGGCACGAGCAGTACATGCAGGAAGTGATCCGCCCGGCGATGCTGCCGGCCGCGCTCGAGCTGGTGCGCCGGCATCGAGAGGCGGGCGATCTCTGCTGCATCGTCACGGCCACCAACGCCTTCGTCACGCGCCCGATCGCCACCGCCTTCGGCGTGGAGACCCTGATCGCCTGCGAGGTCGAGACGGTCGACGGCCACCCGGTCTCGGACCTGACCGGCCGCGCCACCGGCGTGCCGAGCTTCCGCGAGGGCAAGATCGCGCGTACCGAGGCCTGGCTCGCCTCGCTCGGCAAGACCCTGGCCGATTTCGAGCGCAGCTACTTCTACAGCGACTCGCATAACGACATCCCGCTGCTCGCGAAAGTCACCGACCCGGTCGCGACCAACCCCGACGACACGCTGCGCACGCATGCCCGCGAGCAGGGCTGGCGCATCCTCGACCTATTCCAACCTTCGTGATCAAGAAACTCATCCGCAAGCTGCTCGGGCAGGACGATAGCGCCGCCCGCGACGATTCCGCCTCCGCCCCCGTCGAGGCCGCCCCGTCCGAACGCGCCGCCTCGCGCGCCCCGGCCACGGCCGCCGCGAAGAAAGCGAGCGCGCAGAAGCAGGCCGCGCGCGACGCCGCGAAAGTGGCCGAGCGGCGCACCGACCCCACCATCGTGCCGGCCGCCGTGCACGGCATCGATCCCTCGCTGATCTCGCGCAACGCGGTCCGCGTGACCGACACGCTGCAGCAGGCGGGTTTTCGCGCCTTCATCGTCGGCGGCGCGGTACGCGACCTGCTGTTCGGCATCGCGCCCAAGGATTTCGACGTCGCCACCGACGCCACCCCGACCGAGGTGCAGCGCCTGTTCCGCCGCGCGCGCCTGATCGGCCGACGCTTCCAGATCGTGCACGTGCAGTTCGGCCAGGAGCTGATCGAGGTCTCGACCTTCCGCGCGCCGGTCGACGCACCGGCCGAGGTGCCGCCCGCCGACGCGCCGCCGCCGCGCCGCATGAAGCGCGACGAGCTGGACCGCCGCACCCACGCGGTGGACGCCAGCGGCCGCGTGCTGCGCGACAACGTCTGGGGCGAGCAGCACGAGGACGCGGCGCGCCGCGACTTCACGATCAACGCGATGTATTACGACCCCGCGACGCAAACGGTGCTCGATTACCACGACGGCATGGCCGACATGCGCGCCCGTTTGTTGCGCATGATCGGCGACCCGACCACGCGCTACCGCGAGGATCCGGTGCGCATGCTGCGCGTGGTGCGCTTCGCGGCCAAGCTCAGCTTCGATATCGAGCCGCATACGCGCGATCCGATCAAGCCGCTGGCCGACCTGATCAACAACGTGCCGGCCGCGCGCCTGTTCGACGAGATGCTCAAGCTGCTGCTCTCGGGCCATGCGCTGGCCTGCCTGAAGCAGTTGCGCGGCGAGGGCCTGCATCACGGGCTGCTGCCGCTGCTCGACGTAGTGCTCGAACAGCCCCAGGGCGAGAAGTTCATCACGCTGGCGCTGAACAATACCGACGCGCGCGTGCGCGCCGGCAAGTCGGTCTCGCCGGGCTTTCTGTTCGCCACCCTGCTCTGGCACGACATGCGCCAGCGCTGGAACCAGTACGTCGCGAACGGCGAATTTCCGGTACCGGCCCTGCAGCGCGCGATGGACGACGTGCTGGAGATGCAGACCGAGAAGCTGGCGATCCACAAGCGCTACTCGGCCGACATGCGCGAGATCTGGGGCCTGCAGCTGCGCCTGGAGAAACGCTCGGGCCGCAGCGCGATCCGGCTGCTGGAACACCAAAGATTTAGAGCGGGGTATGATTTCCTCCTGCTGCGCTGCGAGTCCGGCGAACTGGACGAATCGGTGGCGCAATGGTGGACGGATTTCATGGACGGCGATGCTGCGGCACGCGAGACGCTGCTCACCCAGGGCGCGCCGCGCGACAAGGGTGCCGGGGCTGCGGGGCCCCGCAAGCGCCGCCGCTGCGGCGGCACGCGCAACCGCCGGCCGGAAGACGGCGGCGCCGGGCAACCGCAACCGGCCGACGTGCCGGATGCGGACGACTGAGCCGTCGGACGATGCAGGAAGTGGATGCCATGACGCTTGCTTATCTCGGGCTCGGCGCGAATCTCGGCGATGCGCGCCAGACATTGAAGGATGCGGTGGTCTGCCTCGCGCAGCAGTGCGCGGTTACCGTGCTCGGCAAATCGAGCCTGTACCGGACGGCGCCGATCGATGCCGCCGGCGATGACTACTACAACTGCGCGGTCAAGATCGAGACGCGTCTGGCGGCCCGCGAATTGCTCAAGCTCTGCCAGCAGATCGAGCACCACTTCGGCCGCGAGCGGCCGTTCCACAACGCGCCGCGCACGCTCGACATCGACATCCTGCTGTACGGCGAGCACACCATCGACGAGCCGGACCTGGTGGTACCGCATCCGCGCCTGACCGGGCGCGCCTTCGTGCTGGTGCCGCTGATCGAACTCGACCCCGCGCTAGCGATCCCGATCCACGGCCACGCGCAGGCCTTCCTCACCGCAGTGGCCGACCAGCGCATCGAGAAGGTGCAGACCTGTCAGTGCCTGATGGCGATGAAGGCCGCGAACGACAAAAACCGCTGCCGATGAACGCCACACCGCTGACCGTCACGCCGCCCGATCCGCGCCCGCCGCATCGCTACATCGCGATCGAGGGGCCGATCGGCGTCGGCAAGACCTCGCTGGCGACGCTGTTCGCCGAAAAGGGCTATCCATTTAGCTCCACCTGAGCGGTCATCGCAGGGTGAACGAGTTTCAATCATCCCCTCTTGGGGGCATCGACTACCCTCGAACGTGGAGTCAGTTTGAAG
>JAYFRU010000074.1:0-10381 GCA_040946965.1 Burkholderia sp.
TCCCGCAAACCCCCTTCCAGACTGGCTCTCAGGCAGTTTTATCATGAAAATTCATCACACTTTTCCGCGAAGACCCCCCTATTTCATGCCGGGTCGCAAGCTGCGCCGTGCGCTGACCAATGCGGCGCGGCATCGAGGTGAGGGTACTGATCGGTCGCAAGGAATTCGTGGCACTCGATACCGCCGTGCCATTCCTTTATCATGCCCTGCTGAGGGCGGGGGTACGCGTCGCGGAGTACGATCGCACCATGCTGTACGGCAAGGTAGCGGTGGTCGACGACAACTGGGCGACGGTTGGCTCGTCCAACCTCGACGCGCTGAGCCTGATGCTCACCAACGAGGCGAACGTGGTGCTGGTCAAGCACGACGCCGAGATCCAGGCGCTGCGCGAGGCGATCGACGCGGCCTTCGCCGACGGCCGGGAGATCGATCCGGCCCGTTTCGCGGCTCGCCCGCCGATGGAGCGTCTGCTGAATTGGCTGGCCTACACGATCTACCGCGGCGCGATGAAGTTGCTGACGGTGGGCGGCTACGACCGACGGCCGGCAGTCGACGAGACCATGACAGGCCGATGAAAGGCCACTGCCGGGCCCGTTCGTTGCGCGGACGCAGGCCGTCCGGCAGGCATCCGAGGGGGCGGACAAGCCCTGCTTCCGGTTCCGCCCGAACCTGACAACAATAGCGGGGCGGTTAGGCACCGGTATCTAATAATTTCCTTGGTCGAACGACGGCCGCACTCAATAATAGTACGTCCGTTCGATTTTCTGGATCACCCGTGAACGGTTTAGACATCAAGCTTATGCGAAAAGGCGAACAGACGCGTGCCGCGATACTCGAAGCAGCTTTGGACCTTGCCAGCCGGGACGGGCTGGAAGGTCTGACGATCGGCCTGCTGGCCGAGCGCATGCAGATGAGCAAGAGCGGCGTGTTCGCGCATTTCGGTTCGCGCGAGGACTTGCAGGTGGAGGTGGTTCGCGAGTATCACCGCCGCTTCGAGAGCGAGGTGTTCTTTCCGAGCCTGCGCGAGCCGCGCGGCTTGCCGCGTCTGCGTGCGATGCTGGCCCGCTGGATCGAGAAGCGCATCCAGGAAGTGACCACCGGATGCATCTACATCAGCGGTGCCGTCGAGTACGACGACCGGCCGGACAGCCCGGTGCGCGAGCAGTTGATCGCGAGCGTGACGGCCTGGCGCGCGGCGCTGCTGCGCGCGATTTCGCAGGCGAAGGACGAAGCCCATCTGCGCCCGGATACCGATCCGGACGTGATGCTCTTCGAGTTGTACAGCTTCACGCTCGGTCTGCACCATGACGCCCGTTTCCTGCATCTGCCGGATGGCGTGCGTCTGACGTGGGCCGCGCTGGAAAAGACGATCGTTTCGTATCAGAGCGAGAGCCGGTAGCGGTGCCCTGACGCCCGCGCGAGGCTCGAGCCAAGTGCCCTATCTTTGGAGAGAGTCATGGGACAGTATGTTGCCCCGCTGCGCGACATGCAATTCGTGCTGCACGAGTTGCTGAATGTCAAAGCCGAACTGAAGCAGATGCCGAAACACGCGGACCTCGATGCCGACACCATCAACCAGGTGCTCGAGGAAGCCGGCAAGTTCTGCGCCGAGGTGCTGTTCCCGCTCAACCAGGTAGGCGACCGCGAAGGCTGCAAGTACGAGGGCGACGGCGTCGTCAAGACGCCGACCGGCTTCCGGGAGGCCTACCAGCAGTACGTCGAGGCCGGCTGGCCGGCGCTGGGCTGCGATCCCGACTACGGCGGCCAGGGGCTGCCCGCCTTCGTGAACAACGCGCTCTACGAGATGATGAACTCGGCGAACCAGGCCTGGACCATGTATCCGGGGCTCTCGCACGGCGCCTACGAATGCCTGCACGCGCACGGCGCCCCCGAACTCCAGCAGCAGTACCTGCCGAAACTGGTATCGGGCGAATGGACCGGCACCATGTGCCTGACCGAGCCGCATTGCGGCACCGATCTCGGCATCCTGCGCAGCAAGGCCGAGCCGACCACCGGCGGCGTCTACTCGGTCAGCGGCACCAAGATCTTCATCTCCAGCGGCGAACACGACATGGCGAAGAACATCGTCCATCTGGTGCTCGCACGCCTGCCTGACGCGCCGCAAGGCACCAAGGGCATCTCGCTGTTCATCGTGCCGAAGTTCATCCCCGACGCCTCGGGCGAGCCGGGCGAGCGCAACGGCATCAAGTGCGGCTCGATCGAGCACAAGATGGGCATCCACGGCAACGCCACCTGCGTGATGAACCTCGACAACGCCACCGGCTGGTTGGTCGGCGAGCCGAACAAGGGCCTCAACGCGATGTTCGTGATGATGAACGCGGCGCGTCTCGGGGTCGGCATGCAGGGCCTGGGCCTGACCGAGGTCGCGTACCAGAATTCGCTGACCTACGCGAAGGAGCGTCTGCAGATGCGCTCGCTGACGGGCCCGAAGGCGCCGGAGAAGGCGGCCGATCCGATCATCGTGCACCCGGACGTGCGCCGCATGCTGCTCACGCAGAAGGCCTACGCCGAAGGCGCGCGCGCCTTCACCTACTGGTCGGCGCTGCAGATCGACAAGGAGCTCTCGCACGGCGACGAATCGGTGCGCAAGGAATCGGCCGACCTGGTCGCCCTGCTCACGCCGATCATCAAGGCCTTCCTGACCGACAACGCCTTCGAGTGCACCAACCACGCCATGCAGATCTACGGCGGCCACGGTTTCATCTCCGAATGGGGCATGGAGCAGTACGTGCGCGACGCGCGGATCAACATGATCTACGAAGGCACCAACTCGATCCAGTCGCTCGACCTGCTGGGCCGCAAGGTGCTCGGCGACATGGGCGCCAAGCTCAAGAAGTTCGGCGCGATCGTCACCGAGTTCGTCGAGGCCGAGGGCGTGAAGCCGGAGATGGCCGAGTTCGTCAATCCGCTGGCCGACATCGGCGAGAAGCTGCAGAAGCTGACCATGGAAATCGGCATGAAGGCGATGCAGAACCCGGACGAGGTGGGCGCTGCCGCCGTGCCTTACCTGCGCACCGCCGGCCACCTGGTGTTCGCCTACTTCTGGGCACGCATGGCGCGTCTGGCGCTCGACAAGGAAGCCTCGGGCGATCCGTTCTACAAGTCGAAGCTGGCCACCGCGCGCTTCTACTTCGCGCGTCTGCTGCCGGAAACGGCGGCTACCATCTGCGCCGCGCGCGCCGGCTCGAAGACGCTGATGGAAGTCGACGAAGCGCTGTTCTGACGCGAGGCCCGGGCCTCGCGCCAGAACACTCACACGCCGCGCGTTTCGAACGCCTGCCAGCCGGGCGCGGCGCGCGGTTCTTTCCGGAGGAGTCCCATGAGCAATTTCATCATTCGCAAGGTCGCCGTGCTCGGCGCCGGCGTGATGGGCGCGCAGATCGCCGCGCATCTCGTCAACGCGCGCGTCCCGGTGCTGCTGTTCGATCTGCCGGCCAAGGAAGGCCCCAAGAACGGCATCGCGCTGAAGGCCATCGAGAATCTCAAGAAGCTATCGCCGGCGCCGTTCGGCGTGAAGGACGACGCGAAGTACCTCGAACCCGCGAACTACGAGGACGACCTCGCTAAGCTCGCCGAATGCGACCTGGTGATCGAGGCGATCGCCGAGCGCATGGACTGGAAGCACGACCTCTACAAGAAGGTCGCGCCGCATATCGGGCCGAACGCGATCTTCGCCTCGAACACCTCGGGCCTGTCGATCACCGCGCTCTCGGAAGGCTTCTCCGACGAGCTGAAATCGCGCTTCAGCGGCGTGCACTTCTTCAATCCCCCGCGTTACATGCACCTCGTCGAGCTGATCCCGACCGCCCACACGGGGCCCGAGATCCTCGACCAGCTCGAGACCTTCCTGACCAGTGTGGTCGGCAAGGGCGTGGTGCGCGCCAAGGACACGCCGAACTTCATCGCCAACCGCGTCGGCATCTTCTCGATCCTCGCGGTGATCACCGAGGCCGCCAAGTTCGGCCTGCGCTTCGACGAAGTGGACGACCTGACCGGCGTGCGTCTGGGCCGCGCCAAGTCGGCGACCTTCCGCACCGCCGACGTGGTGGGCCTCGACACCATGGCCCACGTGATCAAGACGATGCAGGACAACCTCGCCGACGATCCGTTCTTCCCCGTCTACGAGACGCCGCTGGTGCTCGCCGAGCTGGTGAAGCAGGGCGCGCTCGGCCAGAAGACCGGCACCGGCTTCTACAAGAAGGAAGGCAAGGCGATCAAGGTACTCGATCCGAAGTCGGGCAGCTATGTCGACGGCGGCGCGAAGGCCGACGAAACGGTCGCGCGCATCCTCAAGCGTCCGCCCGCCGAGCGCCTCAAGCTGCTGCGCGAGACCTCGCATCCGCATGCGCAGTTCCTGTGGTTGGTATTCCGCGACGTGTTCCACTACATCGGTTTCCACCTCGAGTCGATCGCCGACAACGCGCGCGACGTCGATCTGGCGATCCGCTGGGGCTTCGGCTGGAACGAGGGCCCCTTCGAGGGCTGGCAGGCCGCAGGCTGGAAGCAGGTGGCCGAGTGGGTGCAGGAGGACATCGCGGCGGGCAAGGCGCTCGCCAACGTCCCGCTGCCCGCCTGGGTGTTGGAAGGCACGGTCGCCGAGAAGGGCGGCGTGCACACCGCCGAAGGTTCGTGGGCGCCGTCGGCGGGCAAGTACGTGCCGCGTTCCTCGCTGCCCGTCTACGAGCGCCAGGTGTTCCGCGCGCCGCTGCTCGGCGAGGCCGGCCGCGATCCGCTCTCCTGGGGCAAGACGCTGTTCGAGAACGACTCGGTGCGCGCCTGGGTGGACGAGCGCGCGGGCGAGGACGACGTGGTGATCATCTCGTTCAAGTCGAAGATGAACACCATCGGCCCGGGCGTGATCGACGGGCTGTCGCGGGCCATCGAACTGGCCGAGAAGGACTACAAGGGCGTGGTGATCTGGCAGCCGACCTCGCTCAAGCTCGGCACGCCGGGCGGCCCGTTCTCGGCCGGCGCGAACCTCGAGGAAGCCATGCCCGCCTTCATGATGGGCGGCGCCAAGGGCATCGAGCCGTTCGTCAAGAAGTTCCAGGAAGGCATGCTGCGCGTGAAGTACGCCAACGTGCCGGTGGTGGCGGCCGTCTCGGGCATCGCGCTGGGCGGCGGCTGCGAGCTGATGCTGCATAGCGCCAAGCGCGTGGTGCACGTCGAGGGCTACGTCGGCCTGGTGGAAGTGGGCGTGGGCCTGGTGCCGGCCGGCGGCGGCCTCAAGGAAGCGGCGCTGCGCGCGGCGGAAGCCGCCACTGCGGCCGGCGCGACCACCGAGATCCTCAAGCTCGTCACCAAGTTCTTCGAGAACGCGGCGATGGCCAAGGTGTCCGCCTCGGCGCACGATGCGCGCGCGATGGGCTACGTGAAGCCCTCCGACACCATCGTGTTCAACGTGTTCGAGCTGCTCGACGTGGCGAAGAAGGAAGCGCGGGCGCTGGCCGATACCGGCTATCGCGCGCCGCTCAAGGCCAAGGAAATCCCGGTGGCCGGCCGCTCGGCGATCTCGACCATAAAGGCGCAACTGGTCAACATGCGCGACGGCCGCTTCATCAGCGAGCACGACTACCGCATCGCCAGCCGCATCGCGGAGGCGGTCTGCGGTGGCGACGTCGAGGCGGGCAGCACGGTCGACGAGGAATGGCTGCTCGCGCTGGAGCGCCGCGCCTTCGTCGAGCTGCTCGGCACGCAGAAGACGCAGGAACGGATCATGGGCATGTTGCAGACCGGCAAGCCGGTGCGCAACTGAGCGGATCGCGAACAACCTTGCATGAGGCCGGCATGGGCGCGAGCGCCGCTGCCGGCCGACAGGAGCCACAAATGAGCAAACAGTTGCAAAACGCATACATCGTCGCCGCCAGCCGCACGCCGATCGGCAAGGCGCCGCGCGGCGCGTTCAAGAACACGCGGCCGGACGAGCTGCTGGTTCACGCGATCAAGTCGGCGGTCTCGCAGGTGCCGGGCCTCGACACCAAGCTGATCGAGGACGCCATCATCGGCTGCGCGATTCCTGAGGCCGAGCAGGGCCTCAACGTGGCGCGCACGGGCGCGCTGCTGGCCGGCCTGCCGAACACGGTCGGCGGCGTCACGGTCAACCGCTTCTGCGCCTCGGGCATCACCGCGCTGGCGATGGCGGCCGATCGCATCCGCGTGGGCGAGTCGGACGCGCTGATCGCGGGCGGCTGCGAATCGATGAGCATGGTGCCGATGATGGGCAACAAGCCCTCGCTGTCGCCGCATATCTTCGATCGCAACGAGGATGTCGGCATCGCCTACGGCATGGGCCTGACCGCCGAGCGCGTGGCCGAGCAGTGGAAGGTGAGCCGCGAGGACCAGGACGCGTTCTCGGTGGAATCGCACCGCAAGGCCTTCGCCGCGCAGCAGGCCGGCGAATTCAACGACGAGATCTCGCCCTACACCATCACCGAGCGTTTCCCGAACCTGGCCACCGGCGAGGTCGAGATCAAGACGCGCGAGCTCAAGCTCGACGAAGGCCTGCGCGCCGACACCTCACCCGAAGGCCTGGCCAAGCTGCGCACGGTGTTCGCCAACAAGGGTTCGGTGACGGCCGGCAACAGCTCGCAGACCTCGGATGGCGCCGGCGCGCTGATCGTGGTCTCGGAGAAGGTGCTTAAGCAGTTCAACCTGACGCCGCTGGCGCGCTTCGTCAGTTTCGCGGTGCGCGGCGTGCCGCCCGAGATCATGGGCATCGGCCCGAAGGAAGCGATTCCCGCCGCGCTGAAGGCCGCCGGCCTTAAGCAGGACGATCTCGACTGGATCGAGCTGAACGAAGCCTTCGCGGCGCAGTCGCTGGCCGTGATCCGCGATCTCGGCCTCGATCCGTCGAAGGTCAACCCGATGGGCGGCGCGATCGCGCTGGGCCACCCGCTCGGTGCGACCGGCGCGATCCGCGCGGCCACCGTGGTGCACGCGCTGCGTCGCCGCAACCTGAAGTACGGGATGGTCACGATGTGCGTCGGCACCGGGATGGGAGCCGCCGGCATCATCGAACGGCTGTAAGCGGGTCACGCACCCGATGACGGCGGTGCGCGGGCAGCTCGCTCGCGCACCGCTTTTTTTATCGAGCCAGATGTGGAGGAGACGGTGAGATGGATATCCAGACCGATGTCGCGAACGGCGTCCTGACGATCACGATCGCGCGCCCCGCCAAGAAGAACGCGATCACTGCGGCGATGTACCAGGCGATGGCCGATGCGCTCGCCTCGGCCCAGGAGGACAGCGCCGTGCGCGCGATCCTGATTCGCGGCAGCGAGGGCAATTTCAGCGCCGGCAACGACCTGGAAGACTTCATGAAGGTCCCGCCGAACACGCCCGACGCGCCGGTGTTTCAGTTCCTGAACCGCATCAGCACGGCGGCCAAGCCGATCGTCGCGGCGGTGCCGGGCATCGCGGTGGGGATGGGCGTGACCATGCTGCTGCATTGCGATTTGGTCTACGCGGCCGACACGGCCAAGCTGTCGCTGCCGTTCACGCAGCTCGGCCTGTGCCCCGAGGCGGCATCGAGCCTGCTGCTGGCGCGCTTGACGGGCCACCAGATCGCGGCCGAGAAGCTGATGTTCGGCGAAGCCTTCGACGCGCTCGAGGCGCACCGGATCGGCATCGTCAATCGCGTGCTGCCGGCCGCCGAGCTCGATGCCTTCGCGCTCGCGCAGGCGCAGAAGCTGGCGGCGCTACCGGCGTCCTCGCTGCGCGTGACCAAGGCGCTGATGAAGCGCACCGGCAGCAACGTCGAGGTAGCCGCGCGCATGGAGGAGGAGGCGAAGCATTTCGGCGAGATGTTGCGCGCGCCGGAAGCGCGCGAGGCGATCAGCGCCTTCTTCGAGAAGCGCAAGCCGGACTTCCGTCAGTTCGACTGAGCAAGGCCGCAGCCGGACACTCAGGCCGTGCCGTAGTCGACGTAGCCCGATTCGCGGCAGAAACTGAGCAGCCGCAGGCCCGCTTCCTTCGCGATCGCGATCGCCAGCGAGGAGGGCGCCGAGATCGTCGCCACCAGCGGAATGCCGACCCGGGCGGCCTTGCGCACCAGCTCGTAGCTCGCGCGGCTCGACAGGAACACGAAACCGTCGGTCAGGTCGGCGCGCCCGAGCACCAGTTCGCCGATCAATTTGTCCAGCGCATTGTGGCGGCCAACGTCCTCGAACGCGGCCCGGATCGCGCCGCTCGCGTCGCACCAGGCGGCTGCGTGCAGGCCGCCGGTCAGCCGCGTCAGCGCCTGGTGCTCGGGCAGCGCGCGGCCTGGGCCAGCGCATCGGGTGCCAGGCGTTCGAGAAAGCCGGTGATGGGCACGCGCTCGGGCGCCAGGTCAAGCCAGTCGATGCTCTCGATCCCGCACACGCCGCAGCCGGTGCGCCCCGGCCAGCGCGCGGCGCCGGTCCTTGAGGGCGGCGAAGGCCTGCTGCACCACCTCGAGATGCACTTCCGCGTGCGGGATCGCCGCCTCGGTATGCAGCACCACCTCGATATCCTTGATATCGGCACCGCGCGTGACGATCCCCTCCGAAATCGCGAAGCCGACCGCGAATGCCTCCAGGTCGCGCGGCGTGCACATCGTCATCGCGTGCGAGATGCCGTTGAACACCAGCGCGACCGGCCATTCCTGGCCGACCTGGTCGGCGGTGGCGGAGATCTCGCGGCTGCGATGGCGCGAGATCGCGACTTCGACGCTGCCGCTCGGTTCGTGGGTATCGATGGGGGGAGGGGGACAAGGCGGGCTCCTGCGGATTCGGCTGGGCCGGCGAGCGCTCTCGCGCGGACGAGTTCTACAATACCGGATCGCGGCGATCTTCGCCGGCCCCGCCCTGCCCACCAGCTCCAGACGCGCCATGTCCCTCAGCGACGCCCCCTTGTTGTTCGCCTTCGAAATCGATTCGTCGGAGGATTTCGCCTACATCCCGATGATCGTGCGTTTCCACCTGGATCGTTGCGGGCTGCGGATCTCGCTCGATCAGTGGCAACTGCTGCCGATCGAGGACCGCAAGCTGCTGGCAAGCTTTCCGGTCGATCTCCCGGCTGATCCGGACATCGCTGCCGACAGGGAAAGTCCCGAGCCACCGTTGGGCGAACTGAACTTCGGCCAGGCCCTGGCGAAGATGCTGCGGACTCACGGCTGCGGCGAGGCCGAGGCCTTCGTGCTCGAGCCGGCGCCGGCCTGGCAGGCGCTTTCGGCACCGCCGGCCGTGCTCGCGACGCAGTGCGAGCTGGCCGCGTTGCCGGTACCGACGCCCGCGCAATGGGCGGCGCTCGACGGTTTCCAGCGATACGTGCTGGCCAAGCTGTCGCGCAAGCCCAGGCTCAATCACGACTTCGTGCCGGCGATGCGCGAATTCGGGCTGGCCGGAGCCTGAGCGGCGCGGCGGGCGCGGGAACCCAGCCGCCCCATGGTTTCAGGCGACGGGCGGCAGGACGCGCGGGCGGCGCTCCGAATCGGTGGCGACATAGGTCAGCGTCGCCTCGGTCACCTTGACCACCTCGCCGGCCAGGCCCATGCGCTGCGCATAGACCTCGACGCCGATCGTGATCGAGGTATTGCCGGTCTTGACGATGTTCGCGTAGAAGCTGACCAGGTCGCCGACGAACACCGGCTGCTTGAACAGGAAGGAGTTGACGGCGATGGTGGCGACCCGGCCGTTGGCGCGCCGGCTGGCCGGGATCGAGCCGGCGATGTCGACCTGGGACATGATCCAGCCGCCGAACACGTCGCCGTGCACGTTCGCCTCGGACGGTTGCGGGACCACGCGCAGCGCGGGCTGCTGTTACGGAAGTTGCGGTGACGAATCGGTCATGGCTGGGGTTCCACTGGCTGGGGCCCCCGCCTGGCTGGCAGCGGCGCGAACCGGCTTTTGCGACAATACAGGATTCTGAGATTGTACGAGAAAGTGCGTGCCCGGCGTCGTGCCGACGGTATGCGCACCGTCCTCCCCCAATGCGCCGCTTCCCCGCTTCCTCCGAGTCCGCGCCGGCCGCGTCCGGGGCCCGCAACGACTGGCAGACGATCCGCTCGCTGCTGCCCTGCCTGAGCACCTACAAGGGGCGCGTGCTGCTCGCGCTGTCCTGCCTGATCGGCGCCAAGCTGGCCAACCTCGGCGTGCCGATCGTGATGAAGCGGATCGTCGGCGGGCTCTCCTCGGTCCAGCACCTGCAGGCGCTGGGGCGCGCGGAGCAGTTGGTGCCGCTGGTGCTGGCCGGCGGCCTGGGCCTGCTGGTGCTGGCCTATGCACTGGTGCGGCTGTCCACCTCGCTGTTCACCGTAAGCGATTAGCGAACCCGCTCTTACGGAGCAGAAGCCAGCGAGGTACACCTGGTATTTTCAGCGAACTGAGGAGGCCATGGCTTG
>JAYFRU010000075.1:0-10379 GCA_040946965.1 Burkholderia sp.
TCTGGCTAACACTTCCCCTTGTCGGGCGTGTAGAGGACTTTCACCTCCAAGTGTGTGCGCCCAGCCGGGCGCACGGAAAAACGGCTCGCGTGAAAACGCGAGCCGTTTCGTTTTGCGGCGCGAGGCCTGCCGGCCGATCAGAACTGGGCGGTCAGCGCGCGGATCGTCGGCAGGTTGCGCCAGTAGCCCTTGGCGTCCATCCCGCAGCCGAACACATAGCGATCCGGCACCGAGAAACCGCAGAAATCGGGATGCAGCGGCTTGGCCTTGGCCAGCGTCTTCTCGCACAGCACGGCCGACAGGAAGCGCTTGGCGCCCATGTCGAGGATCCGGTCGCGGATCGCAGCCATGGTCTCGCCCTCGTCGAGGATGTCGTCGAGCACGATCACGATGCGATCCTTCACCGATTCGCGCGGCGCCACGCGCCAGTGCATCTCGGGGCTGCCCTGGGTGGTGTTGCGGTAGCGCGTCAGGTGGATGTAGTCGAACTCGAGCGGGAAGTCGAGATGCGGCAGCAGCATGCCCGTGAACACGGCCGCGCCGCCCATCACCGACAGCACGAGCGGGAACGCGTCGCCGATCTCTTCGCGGATCGCCGAGGCCATCCGGGCGATCGATGCGTTGACCTCGTCGGCGGAGACGATCTGTTCGGAGTGTTGGAATATCTGGAGAGCTTCTTCGCGGTTCATGTGTTCTGAGGTGCGATCGGAAAAATCGGAAACGGCCCGGCAGGGTCGCATGCGGGCCGTCCGGGGCGGCCCGCGCTCGGGCCGGCGGGCGATGCGGGCGATGCGCTAGCTAATAGGATATACCGCGCATCGCGCCGCGTGGGGGCGGGAAAGTATCAGCGCAGGCCCGGCATCATGCCCTTCAGGCCGCGCATCATCTTCTGCATGTTGCCGCCCTTGAGCTTCATCATCATGGTGCGCATCTGGTCGTACTGGTTCAGCATCCGGTTGACCTCCTGCACCCGCACGCCGGCACCGGCGGCGATACGGCGCTTGCGGGTGGCCTTGATCAGTTCGGGCTTGGCGCGCTCGGCCGGCGTCATCGAGTTGATGATGCCCTCCATGCGGCGGATCTGCTTCTCGGCCTGGCCCATGTTGGCGCCGGCCGCAGCCTGCTGGAACTGCGCCGGCAGCTTGTCCATCAGCGAGGACAGCCCGCCCATGTTCTTGATCTGCGAGATCTGCGCGCGGAAATCGTTGAGGTCGAAGTCGCCGCCCTTCTTGACCTTGTCGGCGAGCTTCTGCGCGGCCTTCATGTCGACGCCGCGCTGTGCCTCCTCGACCAGGGCGAGGATGTCGCCCATGCCGAGGATCCGGTTGGCCATCCGGTCCGGGTGGAATACCTCGAGGCCGTCGAGCTTCTCGGCCACGCCGACGAACTTGATCGGCTTGCCGGTGATGTGGCGCACCGACAGCGCCGCGCCGCCGCGCGAATCACCGTCGAGCTTGGTGAGCACCACGCCGGTGAGCGGCAGGGCGTCGTTGAAGGCCTTGGCGGTGTTGACGGCATCCTGGCCCAGCATCGCGTCGACCACGAACAGCGTCTCGGCCGGGTTGATCGCGGCGTGCAGCTCGGCGATCTCCTTCATCATCACCTCGTCGATGCCGAGGCGGCCGGCCGTGTCGACGATCAGCACGTCGTGATAGTTGCGCTTGGCCCAGTCGAGCGCGGCGCGTGCGATTTCGACCGGTTTCTGGTCCGGCGTGGAGGCGAAGAAGTCGGCGCCGACCTGTTCGCTCACCGTTTTGAGCTGGGCGATCGCGGCGGGACGGTAGACGTCGCAGGACACCGTCAGCACCTTCTTCTTCTGCTTGTCGCGCAGCAGCTTGGCGAGCTTGCCCACCGTGGTGGTCTTGCCCGCGCCCTGCAGGCCCGCCATCAGAATGACGGCCGGCGGCGTGACGGCCAGGTTCAGCTCGGCGGCCTTGCCCTCGTAGTCGCCGCCGATCACGGCGGTCAGTTCCTTCTGCACCACGGAGACCAGCGCCTGGCCCGGCGACAGGCTGCTGAGCACCTCCTCGCCGAGCGCCTTCTCCTTGACCTTGGCGATGAATTCGCGGACCACGGGCAGCGCGACGTCGGCCTCGAGCAGCGCGAGCCGGACCTCGCGCAGCATCTCCTGCGTGTTCGCTTCGGTGAGACGGGCTTCGCCGCGCAGTGTCTTGACGACGTGCGCCATCCGTTGGGTGAGATTGTCGAGCATGGGGAGCGATGGACAGTGGGGCCAGAAGGCGCGCGTCGGCTATATTGACAGGCGACGGCTATATTGACAGCCGTCGCAGGCGAGGGTGCTAGTATAAACTTCGAACATGGATATTGTACTGTATGCCCTCACCGCGCTCCTGTACGGCGGCCTGTCCGTCGCGGGATGGCGGGCGCACCGCTCCGGCCTGGCGCAGCCGCTCGTCGCGAGCGTGCCGGCCGTGCCGCGCGAGACCCGCCCGTCCGCAGCGTCCGGGGTAAGCGCGACGGGCCGCGCGCTGCTGTTCGCGGCCCTGCTCTCGCACGGCGTGCTGCTGCACGCCACCATCTTCCCGCATGACGCGATGGTGTTCGGCTTCGCGTTCGCGCTCTCGGCGATGTTCTGGCTCGGCGCCGGCATCTACTGGATCGAGAGCTTCTTCTTCCGGCTCGACAGCCTGCGCCTCCTGGTGCTGCCGCTGGCCTGCCTGGCCTCGCTGCTGCCGCTCGGCTTCGGCGGGGTGCGCGTGCTGCCCTATGCGGCCGCGCCATTGTTCAAGATGCACTTCCTGATCGCCAACATCGCCTATGGATTGTTCTCGATCGCAGCCCTGCACGCCGTGCTGATGCTGATGGTGGAGCGGCGCCTGCAGGCGCTGCGCCAGGGCAGCCGGATCGAGTCGGCGGGTTTCCTGGCCGGCTGGCTGGAGACGCTGCCGCCGCTGCTCACGCTCGAGAAGCTGCTGTTCCGCCTGATCGGCGCCGGCTTCATCCTGCTCACGCTGACGCTCGCCTCGGGCATCCTGTTCAGCGAGCAGGTCGACTCGCATGCGCTGCGCTTCGATCACAAGACGGTGTTCGCGATCCTCTCGTGGTTCATGTTCGGCGGTATCCTCGTCGCGCGTCGGCTGTCCGGCTGGCGCGGGCGCGGTGCCGCGCGCTGGGTGCTCGCCTCGTTCGGCGCGCTGCTGCTCGCCTATGTCGGCAGCCGCTTCGTGCTCGAGGTGCTGCTGCACCGTTCCGTGGTCTGATGGCCTGATTCCGATGCGTAACCTTCTTCTGCTGATCCTCCTGTTCTTCGCCGGCTCCTGGCTCGCACGCAAGCTGCGCCAGGCGCAGGAGCGTACCGCTCGCGACGGCGCCGCTGCGGGCTCCTCGGCGCGCGGCCCGGGCGGGCCGGGCTTCGGCGGCGGCGCGCAGCCCTCGGCCGCGCGCACCCCCTCGCTGCCCGAGCCGATGGTGCGCTGCGCGGTGTGCGGCGTCCACACGCCCAAGGGCGAGGCGATCGCGGCGGCCGGTGAGTACTTCTGCTGTCCCGAGCACGCGGCGCGCCAGACCAGTTCGACCGGCCGCGACGCGTCGTGAGCGACACGCTGCGGGTCGGCGCCGACGGCTGGGTGTCCGGCGCGCGTCACGCGCCCTCGCCGAACCACGAGGCGCGTCCCGGGCACGGCGTGCCGCCGACCCTGCTGGTGGTGCACAACATCAGCCTGCCGCCCGGCGAATTCGGCGGCGACGCGATCGAGGCACTGTTCCAGAACCAGCTCGACTGCGACGCGCATCCATGGTTCGACGCGAACCTGCGCGGCCTGCACGTGTCGGCCCACTTCCTGATCCGCCGCGACGGCGAGCTGGTGCAGTTCGTGTCCTGCGACGCGCCCGCCTGGCACGCCGGCCCGTCGAACTTCCTCGGCCGCGAGCGCTGCAACGATTTCTCGATCGGCGTCGAGCTCGAGGGCACCGACGAGCGTCCCTTCGAGGCGGCGCAGTACCGCACGCTCGCCGCGCTCACGCGTGCCCTGGCGGCGCGCTACCCGATCGAGGCGATCGCCGGACATGCCGACATCGCGCCGGGCCGCAAGACCGATCCCGGCCCATGCTTCGATTGGCAACGCTACGCGAGCGATGCGGGACTTTCGAGCACATCGTTTCCTTACCTTCGCTAAGCGCGGGGTCTTCCCGCCAGCGTCGCTCTGACGCGCCGCAATGCGATCGGGACCGATCCCAGGCCCCGTCTGCACTCGCTCGATGTCAAGCGGGCTAGGCGCAATTTCTCTCGAATTTTCTATTTTGAGATCGTTCGATCGTCCACTATACTTGGTGCCAGTTGAAGGGTTTCTCACTAGATATAGTGTTAAGAAAATGGGCGCCACCAGGGCGATCCACTCCAGCCGGCAGCGGATGCCGGAGGAATTCTCAGCGCGGCGTCCCTCCTGGCACGGCACGCCGCGATAGCGCAGACACAGGCGGCAAGGGGCGCGATACGCATGACGAAAGCAGACGTCGAATTGTCGGTATCGCGCGGCCCATGCCGCTTTTGCGTTCTGCCGCCCGCGCCCCGCACTGCGCGTTAATCGTTCAAATCCGCAGATCCCTCCGCACCATCCAGCACCAGGAGCTTTGCACATGCAAACGACCGACACCGGGACGTCCCAATTCGAGAGCGCCCAGAGCCGCCCTCTTGGCACGGCTTCGCAGGGCGCGCCCGCGCTCGCGCCGCAGGCGACGTTCGCCGACTACAAGGTGATCCGCCGCAACGGCAGCGTGGTGGCGTTCGAGCCGTCGAAGGTCGCGATCGCCGTCACCAAGGCCTTTCTCGCGGTCAACGGCGGCCAGGGCGCCGCGTCGGCTCGGGTGCGTGAGCTCGTCGAGCAGCTGACGCAGAGCGTCGTGCGCGCGCTGCTGCGCAGCCGTCCGAACGGCGGCACCTTCCATATCGAGGACATCCAGGATCAGGTCGAACTCGCCCTGATGCGCGGCGGCGAGCACAACGTCGCGCGCGCTTACGTGCTCTACCGCGAGAAGCGCCACCTCGAGCGCGCCAATAGCGACGCGCCGGTCGAGGCGTCGGCCGGCAGCTCGGGCCTGACCGTGACCGACAAGGGCGTGAGCCGCCCGCTCGACATGAAGGTGCTGCACGGCTTGGTCGCCGCAGCCTGCGAGGGCCTGGGCAGTGCCGTCAATCCCGACCCGATCGTCGCCGAGACGGTGAAGAACCTGTACGACGGCGTGCCGCTGAGCCAGGTCTACGATTCGGCGATCCTCGCCGCGCGCACCATGATCGAGAAGGACCCGGCCTACAGCCAGGTGACGGCACGCATCCTGCTGCACACGATCCGCCGCGAGATCCTCGGCGAGGAAGTCGCGCAGGGCGAGATGCAGGCACGCTACGCGGAATACTTCCCGCAGTTCCTCAAGCGCGGCGTCGAAGCCGAGCTGCTCGACGACAAGCTGCTGCAGTTCGACCTGGTCCGCCTGGGCGCAGCGCTCGACGCGAGCCGCGACCTGCAGTTCGGCTACCTCGGCCTGCAGACGCTGTATGACCGCTACTTCCTGCACGTCGACGGCACCCGCATCGAGATGCCGCAGGCGTTCTACATGCGCGTGGCGATGGGCCTCGCCCTGAACGAGATCGACCGCGAAGCGCGCGCGATCGAGTTTTACAATGTGCTGTCGAGCTTCGACTTCATGAGCTCGACGCCGACCCTGTTCAACTCGGGCACGCGCCGCTCGCAGCTCTCGTCCTGCTACCTGACCACGGTCGCCGACGACCTGGACGGCATCTACGAGGCGCTCAAGGAAAACGCGCTGCTCTCGAAGTTCGCGGGCGGCCTGGGCAACGACTGGACGCGCGTGCGTGCACTGGGCTCGCATATCAAGGGCACGAACGGCAAGTCGCAAGGCGTGGTGCCGTTCCTGAAGGTGGTCAACGATACGGCGGTGGCCGTTAACCAGGGCGGCAAGCGCAAGGGCGCGGTCTGCGCGTACCTCGAATCCTGGCACCTCGACATCGAGGAATTCCTCGAGCTGCGCAAGAACACCGGCGACGACCGCCGCCGCACCCACGACATGAACACGGCGAACTGGATTCCCGATCTGTTCATGAAGCGTGTCATGGAAGGCGCCGACTGGACGCTGTTCTCTCCCTCGACCTGCCCGGACCTGCACGACAAGCTCGGCGCCGAGTTCGAGGCGGCCTACCTCGGCTACGAGGAGAAGGTGGCGCGCGGCGAGCTGAAGCTGTTCAAGAAGATCCCAGCGCCGCAACTCTGGCGCAAGATGCTCGGCATGCTGTTCGAGACGGGTCATCCGTGGATCACGTTCAAGGATCCCTGCAATATCCGTTCCCCGCAGCAGCACGTCGGCGTGGTCCACTCGTCGAACCTCTGCACGGAAATCACGCTGAACACCAGCGACTCGGAAATCGCGGTCTGCAACCTGGGCTCGGTCAACCTGGTCGCCCACCTCGCCAAGCAGGCGGACGGCAGCTTCGCGCTCGATCACGACAAGCTCAAGCGCAACGTGAGCGTGGCGATGCGCATGCTCGACAACGTCATCGACATCAATTACTACGCGGTCGCCAAGGCGCGTAACTCGAATCTCAAGCACCGTCCGGTCGGCCTAGGCATCATGGGCTTCCAGGACTGCCTGCACCTGCTACGCACGCCGTTCTCGTCGGATGCGGCGGTCGAGTTCGCCGATCGCTCGATGGAAGCGGTCTGCTACTACGCCTACTGGGCCTCGACCGAGCTGGCCGAGGAACGCGGCCGTTACTCGAGCTACAACGGCTCGCTGTGGGATCGCGGCATCCTCCCGCAAGACACCCTGAAGCTGCTGGAAGAAGCGCGCGGCGGCTACGTCGAGGTCGACATGAGCGAATCGCTCGACTGGACCTCGCTGCGCGGCCGGATCTCGGTCCACGGCATGCGCAACTCGAACTGCATCGCGATCGCGCCGACCGCCACCATCTCGAACATCATCGGCGTCTCGCCCTGTATCGAGCCGACCTTCCAGAACCTGTTCGTGAAGTCGAACCTGTCGGGCGAGTTCACGGTGGTCAACGAGTACCTGGTGCGCGACCTGAAGGACCGCGGCCTGTGGGACGAAGTGATGGTCGCCGATCTGAAGTACTTCGACGGCATGCTCTTGCGCATCGACCGGATCCCGGCCGACCTGCGCGCGATCTACGCGACCGCCTTCGAGGTCGACCCGAAGTGGCTGGTCGAGGCGGCTTCGCGTCGCCAGAAGTGGATCGACCAGGCTCAGTCGCTCAACATCTTCATGGCGGGCGCCTCGGGCAAGAAGCTCGACGAGATCTACAAGCTCGCCTGGGTGCGCGGCCTGAAGACCACCTATTACCTGCGCACGATGGCTGCCACGCACGTCGAGAAGTCGACTGTGGCGCACGGCGCGCTGAACGCGGTGCCGAGCTCCGGCGGCATGGGCGGTGGTTCAGCGGGCGGCAGCTTCGGCGCCACGGGCGGTGCGGCACCGACGGGCGCGCTCGACGCCGCGCCGATCGAGGCCGACGGCCCGGTCTGCACGATGCGTCCGGGCGACCCGGGCTTCGAGGAATGCGAAGCCTGCCAGTAACACGCGGCACCAAGCAGTGAAGTGAAGGCGGCGCGCAGCGACATCGATGGTTGAACTGCGCGCCGACCTCGACTACAAACGGATAAGGAATCCGTATCTTGCGAGCTTCGCGACAGGTTCGCGAACGCCCCCGACAGGAAGATCGAGCCGGCTCGAACGCAGCGCCGACATGTATCGCGCGATCTTCCAGACACACGGCATCACTCGCGACACACACATCGCGATCGATCGCGCGCCTCACAAAGTGTTGTATCGAAGTCGCAACGCGAATCGAAAACAGGATTTTTCATGAGCGAACCCTTTTATCGCTCAGAAAAAGATGGTACAAACCGTTCTAAATTGATGGTGAGAATTTATGCTCAACTGGGATGACGAGAAGGTGGCCGTAACTCCCGCGAGCGGAGCGCAGCGAAACACGATGCGCTCCCCCGCCGGAATGGCCGTCGGTGTGCAGACCACAGCGTCTGCCGCTCATCAGGCTCCTTCGGTGCGCGACATTTTCCAGGGCGACCTCGCGGTTGCTCCGTACGCACCGGCGCAAGCTGGCACGGCCGGCTCGCAGGAGCGAGTCAACATCGCCGACAAACGCATCATCAACGGCAAGACCGACGTCAATCAGTTGGTGCCGTTCAAATACAAGTGGGCGTGGGAGAAGTATCTGGCGGGTTGCGCGAACCACTGGATGCCGCAGGAAATCAACATGTCCCGCGACATCGCGCTGTGGAAGGATCCGAACGGCCTCACCGAGGACGAACGCCGGATCGTCAAGCGCAACCTCGGCTTCTTCGTGACCGCCGACTCGCTGGCCGCCAACAACATCGTGCTGGGCACCTACCGCCACATCACGGCACCCGAGTGCCGGCAGTTCCTGCTGCGCCAGGCCTTCGAGGAAGCGATCCACACCCACGCCTATCAGTACATCGTCGAATCGCTCGGCCTGGACGAAGGCGAGATGTTCAACGCGTACCACGAGATCACCTCGATTCGCGACAAGGATGAATTCCTGATCCCGTTCATCCACACGCTGACCGATCCGGTGTTCGTGACGGGCACGCCGGAAGCGGACCAGAAGTTGCTGAGGTCGCTGATCGTGTTCGCCTGCATCATGGAAGGCCTGTTCTTCTACGTCGGCTTCACGCAGATTCTCGCGCTCGGCCGCCAGAACAAGATGACGGGCGCGGCGGAACAGTATCAGTACATCCTGCGCGACGAGTCGATGCACTGCAATTTCGGCATCGACCTGATCAACCAGATCAAGCTCGAGAACCCGCATCTGTGGACGCCGGAATTCCGTGCCGAGATCCGCGAGCTGTTCAAGCACGCAGTCGAGCTCGAGTACCGTTATGCCGAAGACACCATGCCGCGTGGCGTGCTCGGCCTGAATGCCTCGATGTTCAAGAGCTACCTGCGCTTCATCGCGAATCGCCGTTGCCAGCAGATCGGTCTCGACGCGCTGTACCCGAACGAGGAAAACCCGTTCCCGTGGATGAGCGAGATGATCGATTTGAAGAAGGAGCGGAACTTCTTCGAGACGCGCGTGATCGAGTATCAGACGGGCGGCGCGCTGTCCTGGGAATGACCGGGCGCGACATCGCGAGCAAGGATGTATCCGCCGCGAGCCCGGCCCAAGGTTTAGGAGCAAGAACGCCTGATGCAAAGGATGGCCTGCGCCAGTGCGGCACAGACATGACAGGCACTTTGCGAACCCTTCAGTGGGATGGGCAAACTTCCCTCCGGAAAAGGCGGCAGGCCAGGGGCCTCCCGCCTTTATCAAGCGATGCGGAGCAACGGCGCGAGGCGCGCCGGCTGCCGACTTGATCTGGCGCGCGGTGCCGTATGGCACGGCGCGCCTTACCGTATCCATTAGCGTAAGCGCGATTGCGAAGCGTACGCCGATGAATAGCCCGCTTCGTAGCGCGCGTTCTGAACACACGTCCGCGAGAAACGGGTTTTGACGAAGGGTGTAGTTTGAACTGACTCTCATCTGAACCTGAAGGAGAAAATGATGGCACTTGCCAAGAACAAACCGGCTGCCAAGAAGGCAGCAGTGAAGAAGAAGGCCGCACCGGTCGCGAAGAAGGCTGCACCGGCGAAAAAGCCAGCCGTGAAGAAGGTCGCGGTGAAGAAGGCAGCGGTGAAGAAGGTCGCCGCCAAGAAGGCGCCGGCAGCCAAGAAGGCCGCAGCGAAGAAGGTTGCGGTCAAGAAGGTTGCGGTCAAGAAGGTTGCGGTCAAGAAGGTTGCGGTCAAGAAGGTTGCCGCCAAAAAGGCAGCATCGGCGAAGAAGGCATCGGTGAAGAAGGTTGCCGCGAAGAAGGCCGCGCCTGCCAAGAAGGCTGCTGCGAAGAAGGCTGCCGCTGCTCCGGCGACAACGACCGCAACGGCATCGGTGGCTCCGGCTTCGGGCGCGAAGACCGCGCTGAACCCGGCAGCGGCCTGGCCGTTCCCGACCGGCAGCCGTCCGTAATCGACCTTCGCGTCGATACGACACAGCCGTAGTCATGCAGTATCGGGTCGATGCCTCGGACCCGCTCGAATCCCGTTACCGGTTTCCGGTGGCGGGATTTTTTTATGCGTGTATCGCGAGTCGAACCTGGCGATCGAGCGTAAGCGATCAGCGAACCCGCCCCTTGCGCCTCGGCGGCTGATCGGCTAGCGATTACGCCTTCGGCTTGCGGACGGGCTTGCCGAGTTTCCAGGGCAGCAGTGCTTCGTAGTCGTCGTGCGGCGGCTCCGGTTTTTCTAGGGAAACGCTGATCAATGGACCAACTGCCCAAGTTGCAGGCGAGATGGTGTCGAATTTTCTGGATGACGAAGCA
>JAYFRU010000076.1:0-10360 GCA_040946965.1 Burkholderia sp.
GCCTGCTTCGTCACGTTCGCTTTCAGGTCGGCGTTGCGCATTTCGTCGGGATTCAACTCCGGACTGTACGACGGCAATGATGAGATCTATAACGCACGACGGCCGTTTCCGTTGTCATGATTTACCAATTACTCAATAATGTGCTGAAGCGCGGCGACCTGGCCGGCAAGACCGGCACCACCAATCGCTATCGCGACGGCTGGTTCGCCGGCTACCAGCGGCAACTGGCAACTGTGGTGTGGATGGGTTTCGATACGCCGGCCTCGATGGGGCCGCGCGAATACGGCGCGCGCAATGCGCTGCCGGTCTGGATCGAGTTCATGGGGCATGCGCTGGCCGGCGTGCCGGAGGCGATCGAGCCGCCGCCCGAGAACGTCGCGCTGATTGACGGCGAGCCTTACGACAAGGCCTTCCTGCCGGGCCAGGGTTTCGTGGCGGCGCTGGATGCGCGGGGCGCGATGCCGCTGATGGCGCAACAAGCCGGCGGCGAGGGGGGAGCGTTCGCGGCGGTGGCCGCCTCGGGGCCGGTGGCGGCGCGTGCCGATGCGCGTGCGGCGGCCACGCCCGGCGCGGTGTCCTCGGACGAGAAGGCGCGCATCCTGCGCTACTTCGTGGAGCCTTCGGACGGGGCAGGCGGGGAGGGGATGTAGCGAATCCGGCATGCCGGGCCGGGTGGGTCCGGCCCCGGCGTCACGGATTTGCCGCGTGCCGCCGGCGGCGTTCGACGCGGTCGCGCTTGCCTTGGCCAATGGCCCGTGGTTCGCCGGCGCAGGTAGTGGAACGAATTGCATGCGTCGGATCGGGATTCCCCGATCCCGGCGACGATGTCGAACGATCAGGCGCCGATGATCGGCTCGACCAGGCCGGCGATTTCAAGAAGCTGCCGGTCGTCACCGGGTTTGCCATCCAGCTCCAATCCGAAGGGCATGCCGTCCAGCGGCCTGCCGGCTGGGAGGCTGATGCCGGGCAGCCCCGCGAGACTTCCGGGAATCGTGTTGTTGGCCAGGACAAGATGGTCGGCGTCGCGGCCGGCGATCGAGAATGCTGATTGCTGTTCGATGAGGGGAGCGGTGCAGGGCGTAGTGGGAAACAGCAGCGCTTGCGCACCGCTGTCTTCGAAGGCGTGCTGAAGGCGACGATGCACTTCGCTTCGATGCGTCGAGACCGCGCTCTGGTAGACATCCGGGGCAATCGCGCCTGGCGCATCGGGCAGGACCAGGTATTCCCAGGCGCCTCGCAGATCAGGGCCGAGGTGGCGATGCACCGCGTCGAACGTGAGTGGGACACGCTGTTCCAACAGGAACCTGGCTATCGATCCCAGGGTGTCGTGGAAGAAGATGTTCCATGTCGCGACCCGCGCGATGGAGGTGAAATCGTCGCCGAGATCGACCTCGATGATCTCGGCCCCGGCTGCTCGAAGGCGCCGGACGATCTCGTCGAAGCGGCCTTGAACCTCGGGCGCGACGAGGTCGAGATATTGACGCGGCGCGACGGCGAATCGCAGGCCCGGCAAACGGAGGCTGCCGCCTCGATGTTCCGTGTCGGCCGCCGTTACCACGCTGTCGATCAAGCGGCAGTCGGCGACGCTTCGGCCGAGTACGCCCGTGGTATCGAGAGTGTGAGAGACGGGGACAACACCGCCGCTCAGGGAGGCCGGGACCCGAATCGAGCCGATCGTGTCGCCGCCCAGGGACGCGGGGATCAAGCCGGCGCCGACAGCCGCGGCCGCGCCGCTGGACGAGCCGCCTGCCACCCTGGCCGGATTGCGGGGGTTTTTGACCTGGCCGCCGCGCGAGTCCTTGCCGGTGAGGCCCCATGACATCGAGACAAGATTGGTCTTGCCAAACACGATGCCGCCGGCGCGCCTGATTTCACGGACCGATGCAGCATCCTCATCCGGCACGAACTCGAACGCGTCGAGTCCGAATGTCGTCCGCAGACCCTGGGTCAGGTAGCTATCCTTGATCCCGATGGGCACGCCGAGCAGGGGCGCGTTCTCGCCGGCGGCGCGCCGCTTGTCGGCATCGCGTGCCGCGGACAGCACCGCAGCTTCATCGATCGTGACGAAGGCGTTCAGGTCATCGTGGCCACGCGCGCGCGACAGCAGCGAGGATGCATATCGCTCGGCCGATATATCGCCATTCCTGATCGCGGCCGCCGCTTCCGAAACGCCCAGTTCTGCTAATGATTCATCGCCGATGGCGTCGGAATTTTCTTCATCGTTGGCTTGCATCGTATTCTCTTGCAGGGATTGGCTTGTCGAAAATCATCCGGCTCGGATCGAGCTGGCTGTGACTATATCGTAAATTGGTCACACCTTGTCAATCCCATGCAAGTTGCCGGGTTGTTCCGTCTACCGGACATCTCTTTCGCGGTGGATACGGGGCGACGGGCACGGTTTCGGATCGAAAGAAGGTGACTATTGACCAAAATGGTCACGGGTGTAGAATTCGTGCTCTTCGTCACGTCTGGCTCGTCCTTGGAATCGAGCGATGCGTGCCTCGTCGAATTCCGTTTTCCCGATTGAATCCCGCTTTTTCAAGACGCTTGCATGCGTCGCGACCGATAAGATTACGAACGTAATGCCATGATGAAAGACGATACGGTTGACCGAGCGACATCCAGCCGGGCCACGCAGCCCGGAGCACCCGCCACCCCCGGTCCGGCGCCGGCGAAACAGGACGAGGGCGCTGGATCCGCCAGGCTTCGGGCGCGTGAAGCGATGCTGCGCGGGCCGATCTTCGCCACGATGATGCGCATGGCGCTGCCGACCATCGGCGTTCTCGTCGCGCAGACGCTCGTCAGTGTCGCCGAGACCTACTACGTGTCCTTCCTCGGCACCTCGGCCCTGGTGGGCGTCGCCCTGGTGTTTCCGCTCTGGATGCTCATGACGATGATGGCGGCGGGGGGAATCGGCGGCGGCGTTGCGTCGGCCGTGGCGCGAGCCGCCGGCGCGGGCAGGCATGCCGATGCCAATGCCCTGGTGGTGCATGCGCTTGTGATCGCGATCCTGTGCGGCCTGGCATTCTCGATCCTCGCGATCGGCTTGGGCCCCTATCTGTACCGCGCGCTGGGCGGGACCGGCGAAGCGCTGCGCGACGCGCAAACCTATTCGATGTTCGTTTTCCTGGCGGCTGTCCCGATCTGGATCGTCAACCTCTTGTCGGCCGCGCTGCGTGGAATCGGGAACGTGCGGGTGCCCGCGATGGTGACCTTGATCGGCGCCGCCGTGCTGGTACCGCTTTCGCCGCTGTTCATCTTCGGCCTGGGGCCGATTCACGGTTTCGGCCTGGCGGGGGCGGGCCTGGCCGTCGGCCTCTACTACTGGCTGGCCGCGGCGGCCTTGCTGCGATACATGGCGAGCGGGCGCTCCGGCCTGCGTCTCTCCTTCGGTGCGCTGCGCTGGTCGCTGTTCCGCGACATCCTCAAGGTGGGCATATTGGCGGCGCTCGGCACGATTCAGTTGAACGTCATGGTGCTGCTCGTCACCGGAACCGTCGGCAAGTTCGGCGTCGACGCGATCGGTGGCTACGGAACCGCTTCCCGGCTCGACTATGTACTCATTCCGATCCTGTTCGGAATGGGAACCGCGGTGCTGACGATGGTCGGGACGAATGTCGGGGCAGGCCAGATCGCCCGGGCGAGGCGCATTGCCTGGACCGGCGTGGCCGCCAGCGTCGCGATCACCGAGGTGGTGGGTCTTTCCGTTGCGATTTTCCCCAGCCTGTGGATCCACCTGTTTACCCGCGACCCGGCGATCGTCGAAACGGGCGCGCTCTACCTGCACGTCGTCGCGCCGTTTTATGCCGCGAACGGCATCGTGTTCGCGCTGAGTTTCGCGGCGCAGGGCAGCGGTCGCATGTGGCGAATTTTCTTCGCCGGCACGGCCCGCCTGTTGATTGCCGCGGGCGGCGGCGGTGTGGCGGTCGCTGTCCTGGGCGTCTCGCCGGTAGGCCTGTTTTGGATTCTCGCCGCCGCCATGCTGGTCGCCGCGGCCATGTGCGTGGTGACGGAGCTATCGGGGGCGATGTGGCCGCGTCCGGCCCTCGAATCCGGATCGATGTCCTGAGCGCGGCCAGTCCAGCGACTCGTTTGCATTGCGAAGTTTTCCGCCACCTGAACACCGAGGACTGAAGATCATGAACTCGAATCGAGGCAATACCTGGCAAATCGGGCAAGTGAGCGTCACGCGCATCGAGGAGCTCCACGGGCCGGGCTTCCGGCCGGATGAACTGTTCGCCACCTGGGATCCCGCTGTCTTCGAGGCGCACCGGCAATGGCTGGCTCCCAATTTCTACCAGCCGTCGAGCGAGCGCATCATCATGTCGGTGCATTCCTGGTTGATACGCACGCCGCACCATACGATCCTGGTCGATACCTGCTGCGGGAATGGAAAGGAGCGGCCCGCGTCGCCGCATTTCCATCAATTGAACGAGCCGTATCTCGAGCGGCTGCGTAGTGCGGGTGTCGAGCCGGAGGAGGTCGACTATGTTCTGTGCACCCATCTCCATGTCGACCACGTGGGCTGGAATACACGTCTGGTCGACGGCCGGTGGGTTCCGACCTTTCCCAACGCGAAGTACGTCTTTTCGCGGGAAGAGCTGAATTTCTGGGATCCCTCGACGAACCCGCATCTTCCGGAGGCGTCTCGCGATGTGTTCGTCGATTCGGTGCTGCCGGTGATCGCGGCCAGGCAGGACCACGTGATCGGCATGACGGATCGATTGAGCGACAGCCTCCTGATCGAACCCGCGCCCGGGCATTCGCCGGGCCATGTCTTGCTGCGCCTGACGAGCGGGCGGGACGAGGCGGTCTTCATCGGCGACGTGATGCATCACCCGATCCAGATCTACCAACCGGAATGGAACAGCCGGTTCTGCCTGGATCCAGGCCTTGCCGTGAGCACGCGCAGGCGGGTGCTGAGCCATTGCGCCGAACACCATGCGCTGATGTTTCCCGCCCACTTCGGCGCGCCTCATGCCGGCCGGATCCTGAGCAAGGGCGAGGCCTTCGCGTTCGACTACTGATGCCGCGGCCGGATCGGCGCGTATCGGCCAGGCACGCGATTCGTCCTCATGGCTGGGAGCCGGCGTTGGCGGCTCTCAGGCCGACAGGCTGCGAATGATCAGGCTGGAGAGCTGGGCCGGAGCCTCGTCCGTGTAGTCGAGGCTGTGTTGCAGCAGCAGCGGATTGAAGTAGGTGCGCATGATCAGGAAAACTGAGGTCGTGGCGTCGCCGAGCCGGGTCCGGCGTTCAAACACGCCGCTCCGACGGCCTTCGCTCACGATCCGCTGGATGAGGGCGCGAATGCGCTCCTCATAGGCGATGGCAACTTGCCAGCGTTCGTTTTCCGCGCAGGCCGCGATCTCGTAGAGCTTGCGGTTTTCAAAGAACAAACGCAGGCTTGCGCCAACGATCGCCTTGAACATCCGTCGGAGTTTCTCGGGGGCGTCCTCGGTCGTCGCGATTGCCGCCTCGATCTCCGCCTCTATTTCGCGCAGACAGTTCGAGCAGATGCTTTCGCCGATTGCCTGCTTCGATTCGAAGAATTTATAAACATAGGCTTTTGAAAAGCCGATGGTCTTTGCGAGATCGGAGACCGTGGTCTTCTCGTATCCATATTGCTGAAAATGCACCATGGCGGCGGCGATGATCTGGTTGCGCACCTCATGGTCGGCCGGGCCGCGCGCGGGCGGGGGGAAGGGGGTGGGGGGATTCATGGCGCAGAGCTTACTCTGGGCGCCAGGCCCCGGCAACTTGTAGCGGCCCGGTTGGCCGACCTCGCAAGCGTCGGGCCGGCACTCGGGATGAACTGCCGCCCGGCTTGCGAAGCATGCCGATGAGATCGGCCCGGCGTGCTTGACATCATAAGATTCCGATCGTAATCTCTCGCCCATGCGATACCCCACGGAACAGAAGGCCGAAACCCACGCGAAAATCGTCGACGCTGCCGCGCGCTCGTTTCGCGAGCATGGCGCCGAGAGCAATGGCATCGGTTCGGTGATGAAGGAGCTCGGGCTGACCAAGGGCGGCTTCTATCGGCATTTCGACAGCAAGGACGACCTCTTTGCCGAATCGGTGAGCCACGCCTTCGACAAGAGAGGCGAGAGCATGGCCGCGGCGGCAAAGGCTGCCCCGAAGGGGCGGGAATTGCGCGCCATCATCGAAGGCTATCTGTCCAGCGAACACCTGAATGCGCCGGGCAGCGGCTGTGTTTTCTTCACCTTGGGACCCGAGCTGTCACGCCAGCCGGACGACGTGCGCAGGCGTATCAACCAGGCAATGCTGGTCTACCGCGATCGTTTGCTGCCGTTCGTGCCGGGAAGGACGCGCGAGGACAAGCTGAAGAACTTCGGGATTCTGTTCCCGAGCATGGCGGGCGTGATGACCGCCGCGCGAGCGATCGACGACAGCGAGATACGAGAGCGGATGCTGGCCGGGGCGCGTGAATTTTTCATCAACAGTTTCGCTGCGCAAGGGCAGTGATTTTTTTTGATGGATAAGATTACGATCGGAATCCAACGGACGGGAGCTTGGTGAGTTGATTGGCGAGCGCCTTGCCGGAGCATGGACGCGTTTTTTGATCCGAAAGATTACGAGTGGAATCCAATGGACGTGAAAAAAATGGCTGGCATCGATGGCGAGGCCGGCAGTCGATGAAGCGGATCCGCACCCAACCCAAGGCACGGCCTTGATAACGCAACTCGACGAAACACTGGAGGATCTGATGGACCTTGGCATTCGAGGGAAGAAGGCAATCGTGGTCGGCGGCAGCGCCGGCATGGGCAAGTCCGCTGCCCTGCCTGGCCCACGAAGGTGTGCAGCTCATCATCATGGCGCGAGGCGAAGCGCGCCTCGTCAGCACGGCTCGAGACATCGCGGAAGCAACCGCGGTGAACGTGACGCCGGTGGTGGGAGACCAGAACACGGCGGCGGGGCGCGAGGCGCTTCTGAAGGCCTGTCCCGATCCCGACATTCTCATCATCTCGGGGGGCGTGCCCCGCATGCTTTCGGGTTATGAGGACGTGACCGAACAGGATTGGCTGGAGAGCTTCAATGCGGAACTGATCGGTTCGGTCGAACTGATCAAGGCAAGCGTTGGCGGCATGGCCGCGAGACAATTCGGGCGCGTGGTCACCATCGCCAGCCTGGCCGTGAAGACGCCCGTGGAAGCCCGGCTGCTGTCGGGGGCGATGCGTTCGGCCCTGGTCAACTATTCCGGCATCGTCGCGAGAAAGCTTGCCGCGAAGAACGTCACCATCAACAACATCCTGCCGGGTTGGTTCCATACCGCCGGCACCCGGGGATTCTTCGAGTCGAAAGCCGCCGCGAACGGCACGAGCTACGAGGTGGAAGCACTGCGATGGGCCGACACCATCGGGATACCCGCCGCGAAGGTGGGCGACCCCGAGGACGTCGGCGCTTTTTGCGCCTTGCTCAGCAGCCGATACGCAAGCTACGTCGTCGGCCAGTCGATCGCCATGGATGGCGGATTGCTGCGAACCGTGTTCTGACGTTCAGGAGCGGAAATCCGGATCAGGCTGCGCGAGCCCGCGTGCCGGACGCGGTCTGCCGGCCCGCAGCCGGTTCGCGCGGTATCGGCCGCGATCGATTTTCCAGGTCGGTTTCCATCGCAGCCCGACCCGGCAGCGTCGAAGGCGGAGGCCGGCGCTCAAGGCACCAGCCACAGCGCGAGCGCGTAGATCACCAGCGACACCGCGAAGGTCACCGCCGTGTATCCCATCACGCGCTGGATGCGAATTCCCGCGATCGCCACGATCGGTACCGCCCAGAACGGCTGCAGCATGTTCGAGACGTTCTCGGCCATCGCCACGCCCATGGCGGTGCGCGGCACCGAGGCGTGCAGGCTCAGGGCGGCGGGCAGCACGAAGGGCCCCTGCACGGCCCAGTGGCCGCCGGCGCTCGGCACCAGCAGGGTGATGATCAGCGAACTCAGGTAGCTCCACAGCGGCGCGTGGCGATCGTCACGAAGGCCTTGGCGATCATCGAGGCCAGCCCGGTGCCCTTCATCATGCCCATGATCCCGCCGTACACGGGGTATTGCAGCAGCATCGAGCCGGTCTGGCGCGCCGCGCCGCGGATCGCGTTGGCATAGGCGATCGGGGTGCGCTGCAGGGCCAGGCCGATCAGCAGGAAGATCAGGATGGTGGTGTTGATGTCGAGGTCGAAATGCCCCGAGCGCCATTCCATCGCCAGGAAGCCGATCCCGAAGGCCAGCAGCAGCACGGTGCCGAGCACCGACTGCTCCAGGCGCGTGGCGAACGAGGGCGTGCCGCCCACGCGCGCATGCGGATCGTCGAGCGGCGCCTGGCGCTGCTGGTCGGCCGCGTCGTCGAAGGCCACCACGTCCGCGTCGCGCGGATGCATGCGGATGAAGATCGCCGTCATCACCACCACCAGCACGGTGGGGAGGAACACGAAGGGGGCGAACACCGTGGCGCCGAGCGGCACCACCTGGCCGGTGGCCTTCTCCACCAGGTTCAGCGCGTTGCCGTGCGAGGCCTGCGAGAGCGCGATCGAGCTCGACAGCCCGCTGTTGCAGATCGACCAGGCCGAATAGCTGCCGGCCACCAGCCAGGCGAAATCGACGCGCACGCGCCGCGCGATCTCGCGCGAGAGCAGCGCGCCGACGATCAGCCCCAGACCCCAGTTCAGCCAGGCCGCCAGCGCCACCACCGGGAACACCAGCAGGGCGGCGCGCGCCGGCGTCTGGGCGCGCGAGGCCATCGCGCGCAGGCCGCGCTGCACGATCGGCGCCTCGGCGATCGCATAACCGGTGGCGAGGATCAGGATCATCTGCAGCGCGAAGCCGAGGATGCCGAAGGTGCCGGTGTACCAGGAGTCGAGCACGGTCGGCAGATTGCCCTGCGGCGCGATCGCGAAGGCGAGCAGCGCGACGAAGGCGGTCAGGCAGATCGAGAGCACGAACGGGTCGGGCATGACCCGTTCGAACACGTAGACGAGGGCGGCGACCACGCCGCGCGATTCGGTGGCGCGCGCGGATGCGGGCGCGAGATTGTCTCTTTGCATGCTGTCAGTCTGTTGCGCAGCGGGGGCTGCTGCGGCGCCGGGCGGCGGATCGGCATGCGGGTGGGCCCGGGGCGGCGCGGGCTCGAAAGCTCGCGGACCGCGCGACGGGTCGGGGTGCGGTGCTCCTCCAGGTGCTCGTGGTGTTGCCACGGCGCAGCGGGTTTTCAATCGCGCCTTCCGCGTCCCACGCTCGACCTGCGCGGACAAGGAAGACGGCCAGCCTGTTCTTGGTATGGAAAGTTCGTTAGTCGAACGTCGTTTCGATTAACGAACGGCGCATTATTCGGCGCGGGCGGCGGCGGTGTCAAGCCGGCAACGTGGGGGAAAGGGTTTTTTCGCCGGCAATCGCGGGGCGAAGGCGGGGATTTGAAAGATATTGAAGGGAAGTTGAAATGAATGCGGCGCTTCGTGCGCGACCGGCGAGAAGTCGGATTCGATCCTATCGACGTCAATGGAACGATCATGCGCGCTACTCGACTTTCCGCCGAAGCCGCCGATCGACTACCGAGCATCGATGCCCGCGCCGGCGCGGCTTCCTGGCCTGGGCCCGTGACTCAATACTGCTTGTACGGCAGGAACTTGCCCGACAGCACCACATGCACGCGGTCGCCCTTCGGATCGGGCTCGCGCTGGATGTCCATCGAGAAATCGATCGCGCTCATGATGCCGTCGCCGAATTCCTCGTGGATCAGCTCCTTGATGGTGCTGCCGTAGACGTTGACGATCTCGTACCAACGGTAGATCAGCGGATCGGTGGGCACGGCGCTCGGCAGCGAGCCCTTGTAGGGGACGATCTGCAGCCAGGCCACCGCCTCGTCCGGCAGTTCGAACAGCTTGCCGATCGCCTCGGCCTGCGGTTTGTCGAAGGTCATCTGGCCGAGGCAGCCCGCGGTGGTGAACTCCTTGGACAGCCCGGTGGCCTCGGCGGCCTGGGTCCACTTGATGCCCTTGCGCACCTTGCTGGACAGAATCATCCTGGTCACTTCTTCACGGCTCGAAATCATGGCTGGCTCCGTTTGACGGTAGGGAAGGCGCCGCGCATCGGGCACGGCGCCGCAACGGGGTGCTGCGGATGGCATCGACAAGCCGGCGCGGCGCTGCGTCGGCGCCCCGCTCGCGAGGATCGTGGGGAAAGGCGGCCGGCCGTCGAGGCGGCTGCGGGACAAGGGGTGAGCTTGCGTGGCGCATCGGTCCGGCGGCTCGGCAATAGAGGCTATTAACGAGCCGCCAGAAATCGATGTCAACGCGAGGCCGTCTGTGCTGCTTTTCGGCGACGGCGGATGTGCCTGACGCGCGAGGCCGGCGCGGC
>JAYFRU010000077.1:0-10332 GCA_040946965.1 Burkholderia sp.
TTATGAACCGCCGTATGCGGAACCGCACGTACGGTGGTGTGAGAGGGCGACGGGGGTAACCCCGTCCCCTACTCGATCCTCCCCACTTCGATCCGTAGACCATCATGGCGAAGAACCAGCCCCATCCGAGCGACCCGGCCAAGCGCCGTGCCGCCGCCCCCGCAGTCAAGCCGGCCGAGCCGATCGCACCGAAGCCCGAGCCCGGCGCCCTGAAAGGTGGCCTGGCCGGCCTGGGCGCGCTGCTCGATTCGCTCAAGGGCGAAGCCGAGCAACGCGCCAGGCAGCAGGTGCAGGTCGCGCGCGCCACGCGCGCGGCCGTGCTCAGCGCCAACCTGTTCCGCGACGAGATCGGCGCGGTCACGCCGCTGGCCGCGCCGCCGCGCGCCCCCGCCCGGCGCGAGCCGCCGCAACCGGTGCCCAAGCAGACGCAGCGCGACGAGAAAGCCGTGCTGAACGAGACGCTGTCCGACGAGTTCGATCCCGAGACCCTGCTCGACTCAGACGAAAGCCTCTATTACCACCGCCCCGGCATCAGCCGCGAGGTGGTGCGCAAGCTGCGCAGCGGCGCTTGGATCGTGCAGGCCCAGCTGGACCTGCACGGCATGCGCCGCGACGAGGCGCGCGAGGCGCTCGCCGTGTTCATCCGCGAGGCCGGCAAGAAGGGGCTGCGCTGCCTGCGCGTGATCCACGGCAAGGGGCTCGGCTCGATCGGCAAGGAGCCGGTGCTCAAGGGCAAGGTGCGGGCCTGGCTGGTGCAGAAGGAGGAAGTGATCGCCTTCTGCGAGGCACGCGGCAGCGACGGCGGCGCCGGCGCGGTGCTGGTGCTGCTGCAGCCGACCTCGATGCTCGGCCTGCTCAACGAGAGCGAGGGCAGCTCGCCGCGCGACGTGCGCTGATACCGGTTCGAGAACCGGCGGCGCGGCGGATTCGAGCGTCGCGCCGCCAATGCAGAACGGGCCACCCAAGGGCGGCCCGTTCCCTTATCGCGACCCAGCTTCGCGTCAGGCTCAGGCGATCCGCGCTTCCGTGGACGGGTCGAACACCACCGCCTTCGAGACGTCGAACAGCAGCTTCAGTTGCTGCTTCGGCTGCGGGTTCGCGGCCGGGTGCACGCGGCTCACGATGCGCTTGCCGTTGACCTGGGCGAACACGTGCGTATCCGGGCCGGTCGGCTCGGTCACGTCCACCACCACGTCGATCGGCTGCAGCGTGGAGGCCTGGCCGTCATGCGCGTTGCGCGCGTCGGTGATGCGCTCCGGGCGCAGGCCCAGGATCACCTCGCGGCCCACGTGGCCATTCATCTTCGAGCGTTCGAAGGGCAGGTTCAGCACGCCGCGCGAGGCACCCGTGTCGATCTCCAGGCCCACGCCGCTGCCCTGCTCCACAACCTTGCCGTTGATGAAGTTCATCGGCGGCGCGCCGATGAAGCCGGCCACGAACAGGTTCGAGGGCGAGTCGTAGATGTCCTGCGGCGCGCCGAACTGCTGGACCACGCCGTCCATCATCACCGCGATGCGGTCGCCCAGCGTCATCGCCTCGATCTGGTCGTGCGTCACGTAGACGATGGTGGTGCCCAGGCGCTGGTGCAGCAGCTTGATCTCGGCGCGCATCTCGATGCGCAGCTTGGCGTCGAGGTTCGAGAGCGGCTCGTCGAACAGGAACAGCGAGGGATCGCGCGCGAGCGCCCGGCCCATCGCCACGCGCTGGCGCTGGCCGCCCGACAGCTGGCCCGGCTTGCGGTCGAGCAGGTGCTCGATCTGCAGCATCGCGGCGACGCGATCGACGATCTGCTTCTGCTCGCTCTTGGGCACCTTGCGGATGTTCAGGCCGAACGAGATGTTCTCCTTGACCGTCATCGACGGGTAGAGCGCGTACGACTGGAACACCATCGCGATGTCGCGATCCTTCGGCGAGAGATCGTTGACGACCTTGCCGCCAATGCGGATCTCGCCCTTGGTGACGGTCTCGAGGCCGGCTATCATGTTGAGCAGCGTTGACTTCCCGCAGCCCGAACCGCCCACCAGGATCAGGAACTGGCCGTCCTCGATGTCGATGTCGACGCCCTTCAGGACCGGCACCCCGTTCGGATAGGTCTTGTACACGTCACGGATGGAAAGGCTTGCCATGCTGTGAATCCTCTGTCTCAGGTGCGGCGTCTCGCGCTGCGTCGGTTTTGCTCGCCGCGCGGGACGGTGTGCCCGCGCGGCCGGTTCGTTCAGGAATACTGGCTGCGGATCAGCCCTTCACCGCGCCCGCCGTCAGGCCGCGCACGAAGTAGCGGCCGGCGACCACATACACCAGCAGCGTGGGCAGCGCGGCGATGATCGCACCCGCCATGTCGACGTTGTATTCCTTCACGCCCGTCGACGTGTTCACGAGATTGTTCAGCGCCACCGTGATCGGCATCGAATCGACGCCCGAGAACACGATGCCGAACAGAAAGTCGTTCCAGATCTGGGTGAACTGCCAGATCAGGCAGACCATGAAGATCGGCAGCGAGACCGGCATCAGGATCCGCATGAAGATCGTGAAGAAGCCGGCGCCGTCGATCCGCGCGGCCTTCACCAGTTCCGCCGGCACGCTCACGTAGAAGTTGCGGAAGAACATGGTGGTGAAGGCGATGCCGTAGACCACGTGCACCAGCACCAGGCCGGCGGTGGTGTTGGCCAGGCCGAAGTAGCCCTCGACGCGCGCCATCGGCAGCAGGATCACCTGGAACGGGATGAAGCAGCCCACCAGCAGCAGCGTGAACAGCGCATCGGCACCGCGAAAGCGCCAGTGCGTGAGCACGTAGCCGTTGAACGCGCCGATCAGCGAGGAGATCAGCACGGCCGGGATCACCATCTTCAGCGAGTTGAAGAAGAACGGCTTCATGCCGTCGCAACGCACGCCGGTACAGGCCGAGCCCCAGGCCTTGAGCCAGGGATCGACGGTCCAGCTGGTGGGCGGCGTCAGCAGGTTGCCAGTACGCAGCTGGTCGAGATCCTTGAAGGAGGTCGACAGCATCACGTACAGCGGGAGCAGGAAGTAAATCGCGAACAGGATCAGCACCGCGTAAATGACGGCGCGGTTGATCGTCATCTTAGGCTGCATTGCGGGTGCTCCTCGATTCCATATACATCAGCGGCACCAGCACCGCGACCACGGTCGCGAGCATCATCACCGACGAGGCCGCGCCGACGCCGAGCTGTCCGCGATTGAACGAATAGGTATACATGAACATGGCGGGCAGCGAGGACGAGGTGCCGGGGCCGCCGGCGGTCAGCGCGACCACCAGGTCGAAGGTCTTGATCGTGATGTGGCAGAGGATCAGCAGCACCGAGAAGAACACCGGACGCATGCTCGGGATCACGATCTTGCGGTAGATGGTCGGCAGGGTCGCGCCATCCACCTGCGCGGCCTTGAAGATCTCGGCGTCGACGCCGCGCAGGCCGGCCAGGAACAGCGCCATCACGAAGCCGGTCGATTGCCAGACCGCGGCGATCACCACGCAGAAGATCGCCTTGTCCGGATCGTCCAGCCAGTTGAACGAGAAGCTGGTCCAGCCCCAGTCGTGCAGCACCTTCTCCAGGCCCAGGCCCGGGTTCAGGATCCACTGCCAGGCCGTGCCGGTGACGATGAAGGACAGCGCCATCGGGTACAGGAACACCGCGCACAGCGCGCCTTCGTTGCGGATCTGCTGGTCCAGCAGGATCGCCAGGAACAGGCCCAGCGCCACGCAGATCACGGTGAAGGGAATCCCGAACCAGCCGAGGTTGGCGGCCGAGGTCCACCAGACGTCGTTCTGGAACAGGTCCGTGTAGCGGCCGAAGCCGTCGAACGTGTAGTTGGGCAGCAGTCGCGACTTGGTCAGCGACAGGTAGCCGGTGATGACGATGAAGCCATAGATGAACACCACGGCGATCGCGATGCTGGGTGCGAGCACCAGCGTCGGTATCCAGCGATCGGCCAATGCCGAGAGCGGCGACGTGCGGCGGGCGACGTCAGCGCGGCCGGGTTCGTTTCCGCTGAGAGGGGCAGCCACTTGATTCGACTCCTGGAACGAGGGTGCCGCCGCCTTGGGGGCGAGGCGCGCGGCATCGGGTACGGCGCGGGCCGCGTGCGGTCGGCCCGTTTGCGACGGTCCGGGCGAGGCCGAGCCTCGCCCGTCCTGCCTTTACTTCATCTTCGCGGCCTTCACGAGCGCGGCGACGGCTTCCTTCGGATCCTGCTGCGAGTTCATGAACTTGGTCACGACGTCGCTGATCGCGCCGGCGGTGGCATCACTCTGCGCCATGCCGTGGGCCAGCGAGGGCACGTAGCCGCCTGCCTTCAGCGCGGTCTGCTCATCCGCGTAGGACTTCTTCGCGCAGTCGTCGTACTTGTCCATCTTCACGCCCAGGCGCACCGGGATCGAGCCCTTCAGCAGGCTGAACTGCTCCTGGAAGTCCGGCGTCATGATGGTCTTGGCCAGCGCGCGCTGACCCGGCGTGGCGTTCTCCGAACCCTTCTGCTGGAAGAACACGAAGGAGTCGACGTTGAACGTATAGGCGCTCGAGGTGCCCGGCACCGGCGCGCAGATGTAGTCCTTGCCCGACTTCTTGCCGGCGTTCTCGAACTCGCCTTTGGCCCAGTCGCCCATGAACTGCATGCCGGCCTTGCCGTTGATCACCATCGCTGTGGCCAGGTTCCAGTCGCGACCGTTACGACCGGCATCGAAGTACCCCTGGATCTTGCGCACCGTGTTGAACACGTCGAGCATCTTCGGCGAACCCAGCGTGGCCGGGTCGAGGTTGACGATCGCCTTCTTGTAGAAGTCGGCGCCTTCGGACAGCACCACGTCTTCCCACAGCGTCAGGTCCTGCCACGGCTGGCCGCCCATCGCGATCGGCTGGATGCCGGCGGCCTTGAGCTTGTCGGCCAGGGCGAAGAATTCCGGCCAGGTGGCCGGCACCTTGGCGCCGACCTTGTCGAGCGCGGCCTTGTTCAGGTAGAGCCAGTTGACGCGGTGCACCGAGAACGGCGCCGCCACATAGTGGCCCTTGTACTTGATGACCTTGTCGATTTCCGGCGGCAGGTTCTTGCCCCAGTCGCCGGCGGCCGAGTCGATGTTGACGAGCACGCCCTGGTCCGCCCAATCCTGGATCAGCGGGCCCTTGATCTGCGCGGCCGACGGTGCGTCGCCGCTGATCACCTTGGTCTTGAGCGCGGTCATGGCCGCCGCGCCCGCGCCGCCCGCCACCGCGAAGTCCTTCCACACGTAGCCTTGTTTCTGCAGGTCGTCCTTCAGCGTGCCGACCGCCTTGGATTCACCGCCCGCGGTCCACCAGTGCAGCACCGTGACGTTCTCGGCAGCCTGCGCCGTGGCGGCGCCGATCATCAAGCCTGCGGCGCACAACGCGCCCATCATCGCGCGAACTTTCATTACTCATCTCCTCCAGTTTGGATTAACCGACTCGTGAGGCTCTCCTGCGTGCGAGAGCCGGCTTGCTCAGGAACTTGCGAAACGAAACAACCGGGATATCACGCCGCGAACGACCGGAAACGGTCGGGCCGTGGCCGGCCGCAGGCGCTCAGGGACTGAGTGGATCGAGATTCAAAGAGTGTCTCCTTTGATCTGTTGGTTCCGGTCCCGCCGCCGCGCGGTGCCGAACCTCGGGGCCGTCGCGGACCGGCTCGTGATGCGTTTCGCCAATGTCCTTTAACATGCGGTCTCGGCGCGCTGCCGCACCGGCCGTCCCGTCCGAAGAGCGCGCTTCCCCAACATCCATCGTGTGCGCTTCTTTTTCTTCTTCCGGGTCTACCCCTTGCGGCGGATTGTAGTTAAACTACAATTCAGTGTCAAAAATATTTTTATCGTACTACGGCTCCGCTTGCCGCCGTCCGCGCCCGTCGGAACGGCTCAGCCAGGCGGCTCCTATCCATGCTGTGGTAAGCGCATTTCCAACCAGGCGGAGACAATGCAAAACGATTCCAGCAGCTTCACCTTCGTATTGTTCGGCGGCACCGGCGACCTGTCGATGCGCAAGATCCTGCCGGCGCTGTTCGAGGCCCATCGCGCCAACATGCTCGCCGAATCCGGCCGCATCGTCGCGGTCGCGCGCCACGATGCGGATCGCGCCGGCTACCACGGCTGGGTCGAGGAGCACGTCAAGCCGCATGCGAGGAAAGCCTCCGGCAGCGCCTTCGACGAAGCCGCCTGGAAGCGGTTCCTGGAACGCATCGACTACCTCAACGTCGATCTCGGCTGCCCCGAGGATTACCAGGTCCTGCGCGAAGCGATCGGCGAGCTGCCCGGCACGCGCGTGTTCTACTTGGCCACCGGCCCTTCCTTGTTCGAACCGATCTGCAAGGCGCTGGCCGGCGTCGGTCTGAGCGAAGGCGCGCGCATCGTGCTCGAGAAGCCGCTCGGTTACGACCTGGCCTCCTCCAACGAGATCAACGACGCAGTCGGCGAGATCTTCGCCGAGGACCAGATCTACCGGATCGACCATTACCTCGGCAAGGAGCCGGTGCAGAACCTGCTCGCGCTGCGCTTCGGCAATGCGCTGTTCGAGCCGCTGTGGCGCCGCGAGTGGGTCGAGAGCATCCAGATCACGATCGCCGAGGAGCTGGGCGTGGAGGCGCGCGGCGACTTTTACGACAATACCGGCGCGCTGCGCGACATGGTGCAGAACCACCTGCTGCAGTTGCTCTCGATCATCGCGATGGAGCCGCCGCATTCGATGGATTCGGATTCGGTGCGCGACGAAAAGCTGCGCGTGCTGCGCGCGCTCAAGCCGATCGATCCGCGCGACATCAGCAAGGTGGCGGTGCGCGGCCAGTACCACGCCGGCACCATCAAGGGCACCCAGGTGCCCGGATACGCGACCGAACCCGGCGTGAAGCCCGACAGCAACACCGAAACCTACGTGGCGCTGAAGGTCGAGATCGAGAACTGGCGCTGGGCCGGCGTGCCCTTCTTCCTGCGCACCGGCAAGCGCCTGGCCGACCGGGTCGCCGAGATCGTGGTCAATTTCCGCGCCGTGCCGCATTCGGCGCTCGGCCCCAACGCGCTGCGCGCCGGCACGAACCGGCTGGTGATCCGCCTGCAGCCCAACGAGACGATCCGCCTGTATTGCCTGGCCAAGCAACCCGGCGAAGGCATGAACCTGGCCGGCGTCCACCTCGACCTAGCCTTCGACCAGTTCTTCAAGGAAGGCCAGATGGAGGCCTACCAGCGCCTGCTGCTCGACGTGATCAACGGACGCCTCGCGCTGTTCGTGCGGCACGACGAGCAGGAAGCGGCCTGGCGCTGGGTCGAGCCGATCCAGAACGAATGGCAGAAATCGCTCAAGCCGCCCAAGCCCTACGCGGCCGGCACCTGGGGCCCCGCAGCCGCCAGCGCGATGCTCGCGCAGCACGGCACCTGCTGGCTCGAGGAAGAGAACTGAAACACGCGTTTGCAACATGCCTGACGCGGCCCGCCCCGGCCGCGACTCGCCGGAGTCCCCCGCATGACCACCGAATTCAATAAAAGCAGCCTGGAGGAGAAGTGATCGAGCTTCACGCATTCGAAAGCCCGCAAGCGCAGTGCGAAGCGCTCGCGCAGGCGGTCCGAGCGGCGCTGGCCGCGCCGCTCGCCGAGCACGCGCGCGCGACGCTCGCCGTGTCGGGCGGCACCAGTCCGCGTCCGTTCCTGCAAACCCTGTCCAACGCCGCGCTCGACTGGGCCAAGGTCGACGTCAGCCTGGTCGACGACCGCTGGGTGGCCGACACCGACGGCGCGAGCAATGCGCAGTTGGTGCACGACACGCTGCTCCAGAACGCCGCCGCCGGCGCGCGCTTCCTGCCGCTGGTCGACACCTCGGCCACGCTCGACGCGCAAGTCGCCGCGCTCAACGCGAACCCGGCCTACCGGCTGCCGAACGTCGCCGTGCTCGGCATGGGCGAGGACGGCCATACCGCCTCGATCTTCGCCGACGCGCCCGAATGGGAGCTAACGATCTCGACCGCCGAGCGCTACGTCGCCGTGCATCCGGGCGCCGCGCCCCATCCGCGCGTGAGCCTGTCGCTCGACGCGCTGCGCCGTGTCGAGCGGCTGTTCCTGCTGATCGCGGGTACCCGCAAGCGCGAAGTGCTGGAGGCCGCCACTGCGGTGCCGCAGTGCAACGCAATTTCCCAACTGGCCAACGACAAGGGGACCCAGCTCGATGTCTACTGGTGCGCAAACTAAACCGGCTGCCGGCCAGCACGCCGACAGCCCGCGCCTGCTCGCCGACGTTGGCGGCACGAACGCGCGCTTCGCGCTGGAGACCGGCCCCGGCGAGATCACGCAGATCCGCGTCTATCCCGGCGCCGACTACCCGACGCTGACCGACGCGATCCGCAAGTATCTGAAGGACGTCAAGATCGGACGCGTCAACCACGCGGCGATCGCGATCGCCAACCCGGTCGACGGCGACCAGGTGCGGATGACCAATCACGACTGGAGCTTCTCGATCGAGGCCACGCGCCGCGCGCTGGGCTTCGACACGCTGCTGGTGGTCAACGACTTCACCGCGCTGGCGATGGCTCTGCCGGGCCTGACCGACGCGCAGCGCCAGCAGATCGGCGGCGGCACGCGCCGCCAGAACAGCGTGATCGGCCTGATGGGCCCGGGCACCGGCTTGGGCGTGTCGGGGCTGATCCCGGCCGACGACCGCTGGATCGCGCTGGGCAGCGAGGGCGGCCATGCCAGCTTCGCGCCGATGGACGAGCGCGAGGACCTGGTCATCCAGTACGCGCGCAAGAAGTGGCCGCATGTCTCGTTCGAGCGCGTGTGCGCCGGACCCGGCATCGAGATGGTCTACCGGGCGCTGGCCGGGCGCGACAAGAAACGCGTGCCCGCCAACTTCAGCACGCCCGAGATCGTCGACCGCGCGCATGAAGGCGACGCACTCGCGCTCGGGGCGGTCGACGTGTTCTGCGCGATCCTCGGCACCTTCGCCGGCAACCTGGCGGTCACGCTCGGCGCGCTCGGCGGCGTGTACATCGGCGGCGGCGTGGTGCTCAAGCTCGGCGAGCTGTTCCTGAAGTCGCGCTTTCGCGAGCGCTTCGAGTCGAAGGGCCGCTTCTCCGACTACTGCGCGAACGTGCCCACCTACCTGATCACGGCGGACTATCCGGCCTTCCTCGGCGTCTCGGCGATCCTCGCCGAGCAGCTGTCGAACCGCTCGGGCGGCGCGTCCTCGGCGGTGTTCGAGCGGATCCGCCAGATGCGCGATGCGCTGACGCCGGCCGAGCGGCGCGTGGCCGACCTCGCGCTCAATCATCCGCGCTCGATCATCAACGATCCGATCGTCGACATCGCGCGCAAGGCCGACGTCAGCCAGCCGACCGTGATCCGCTTCTGCCGTTCGCTGGGCTGCCAGGGCCTGTCCGACTTCAAGTTGAAGCTGGCCACCGGCATGACCGGCACGATCCCGATGAGCCACAGCCAGGTGCACCTGGGCGACACCGCCACCGACTTCGGCGCGAAGGTGCTCGACAACACCGTATCGGCGATCCTGCAACTGCGCGAGCACCTGAACTTCGAGCACGTCGAGCATGCCATCGACATCCTCAACAATGCGCGGCGCATCGAGTTCTACGGCCTGGGCAACTCAAACATCGTGGCCCAGGACGCGCACTACAAGTTCTTCCGCTTCGGCATCCCGACCATCGCCTACGGCGACCTGTACATGCAGGCCGCCTCGGCCGCCCTGCTCGGCAAGGGCGACGTGATCGTGGCGGTATCGAAGTCGGGCCGCGCGCCCGAGCTGCTGCGCGTGCTCGACGTGGCGATGCAGGCCGGCGCCAAGGTGATCGCGATCACCTCGAGCAACACGCCGCTGGCCAAGCGCGCCACCGTGGCGCTGGAGACCGATCACATCGAGATGCGCGAATCGCAGCTGTCGATGATCTCGCGGATCCTGCACCTGGTGATGATTGACATCCTCGCGGTGGGCGTGGCGATCCGGCGCGCCGCGCCGAACGCCGAGATCACCGAGGCGGTCGCGCAGGCCAAGGCACGCGCCGGCGAGGACGAATCGGCCGACGTACTCGACTGGCTCAGCCACGGCGCGGCTCCGGCCACCCGCGACTGAGCGCGCCGGCCGGCGACGCTGGCCGACTGGAAAACACGAAGGGCCGGCCCTTTGCTTTTGATACGCGGCCACAAGCGCGAGCGCGCCGCGCGAACTCAGTCGCCGCGCACCGGCCGACCGTGCCAGCGGATCACCTGCGTATTTCGGCAAAGCCGAACAGTGATTTCAGCTGAAGTCGAACAGGGTTTCCGGAGGAAGGTGAACAGCCGTTTCGGTTGAAGCTGAACACTTCGGGCGGTTTCCGAAA